>NZ_CP079738.1 GCF_019916025.1 Paraclostridium bifermentans
CTTCAGGTATTATATTAGGAGCATCTCCTCCTGCAAATTTTCCAATTGTCAGTACAGCTGGTTTAGTTGAAGGTACTTCTCTACTAATTATCTCTTGTAAAGATAAGTATATATGTGCCGCTATATTTATTGGATCTACTCCTGTTTCTGGTAGAGCTCCATGACATCCAATTCCTTTGACTACTATTCTAAATCTATTGCATCCAGCTATGCTAGTTCCCAATCCATATAGAACAACATTAGAGGGTGTTCCTGAATGGACATGCATAGCCATAGCTGCATCAACCTTAGGATTCTCAAGTACGCCTGCTTTTATCATCTTTTTAGCACCAGTAAATCCTTCTTCATCAGGTTGAAATACTAATTTAACGGTACCTTCAATTTTATCTTGATTTTGTTTAAGTAGTTTTGCTGCCCCTAAAAGCATTGCAGTATGCATATCATGCCCACATGAGTGCATGCATCCATTTGTTGACTTAAAATCATAATCAGTAACTTCTTCCATAGGCAAAGCATCCATATCAGCTCTAAGTAAAAATGTTTTTGAAGACTTATTTCCTTCAATAGTAGCAACTATTCCACTTTCACAAATTTCTGTTGGTTCATATCCAAATTCTCTTAATTTATCCATTACGAAGGCTTTAGTTTTTGGTAGTTTATCTCCAACCTCCGGATTTTTATGAATTGTTCTTCTGTAACTTAATAAATCTTCTTTAATCATTTGTGCTTGTTTTAAAAAATCATTCATATTAACACCTCATTCTTTATTAATTAATCTTTTATTTTTTATAATAAATCTAACTATTTATTTAAAAAGTATTTTAAATCTTAAACAGGACATATATAGTCCTATTTTGAAATATTTTTAAATTTCTATTCAATTAAATTTATAAGATATATAAAGAATCCCATTAGTATTAATACCCGACTTATTAAGTTTATCTATTAAATAAAAAAGAAACCGCCATAAGTACGATTTCTATTGGTTACTACAAGTTTACTCAACCTTATTAGTTTTTACACTCTAATAAAATTTTAACTTTTTTAAAGGTTTCTATATCCGTTACTATTTTTCTATCAATAAATCCTTTTGAAATTTTAATTACCTTTTTATTGTTTTGTATAAATGAGTCCTTATATTCTATTTCTTCTATTTTATTAATATCAAATACTATTCCATCATAGAAAATCACTTTATCTTTAGATACTATACATGGATTTAATATTACTTGTATTATATTAATAATAAAAAATATACTAATTACAGAAATCATTAAAAGAATCACCTTTTCATGCAACTCAAAACTATTTGTATATGTTAATAGATTTGTAATAGTGTAATTATTTCCATGTTCAAAACCTGCATACCTTGATTTAATCATAATATACATATTAAATAGCAAAACTACCATAAGTGGAATAACCCCTTTATTATTTTCTTTTACTTTAATACATTCTATGTTTTCTTTGTCTATTCTCTTTATAAGCTTTCTCCTTGAAATATTATCCCTTACTTTCATTGATAAAATTAAAGTTGTAAATCCAACTAATGATATACTTCTTAATACTTGATTTTCTGGTACTATAGCCATTATCCCTAATATTACCATAATAACTATTAATATTTTTCTCTTTATACTCATTTTTTCTCTCTACCCCTATTGTATATATTTATATAGAATTTACTTTTATGTATATAATTAAGTCTTTCTCATTTCTACTTGTTTGATAGTTCTCATCTAAGTTAATGCTATGAGTTGAATGATCTTTATTACCGATACTATATGCAGCTACTTTTAATTCTTTATTTAACTGTATCTCTCTTTTCTCATCTAAAATAGACAGCGCCATTCCATTTTCTAAGTTATTAAAAAAGTCTAAAGATAATTCTATAAGTGAGCCTCCTACTATAACGCTTAATTGTTTATCTTTGTTGTGTATATCAATTGGAATACTTTTATTTTGATTATTTATAGATACCGTACTTTCCATCAGTAAATCTTTTTTATTTAGTTTTCCATTATGATATTCTTCTGCATATATCTGAATATCATATTCATCCTTTTTTAAACTATCTAAGCTATATTTAACACCCATATCTTCTAAATCGTCTTCCATTTTAGATATAGTGGCTATGTTATCTTGATTTCTACCTTCACATCCAATTAGTGCAACTGGTACAAGCATAATTAATAATGTAAAAAATAATTTTTTCATAGATCCCCCCTACTTTTTTAGGTTAAAAATTTAATATATTTAATATCAATAAATGTAGTATCTTAAGTAAGTTTAATCTCCATTTGAACAACATCCTCTTTTACAAGATTTTCTTTCCATACAAATCCACCTGTTACCACATTTGTTTGTATAAACCCTAAAGATTCATAAACATGAATAGCTCTGCAATTGCTTTTTAATACATCAAGTTCAATCTTTTTATATCCATATACTTTTGATAACTCAATAACTTTCTTTAAAATACTACTCCCAAGACCTATACCTCTGTACTCAGGAAGTATACCCATTCCTAAATACCCAATGGTACTGTTTTTAGGTGATGCATCACACCAACCCACACACCTATCATTTTCTAAATCAATTATAAACAAGTGTGGATAGTCTTTATCTATAGCATCTTTTATAAACTCAACTGTTCCTTCAAACGGAAATGCCTCGTTCATAGCTAAGTACTTTTTCTCTTTTGCTATTTTATCAAAGTTTTCCCAATATGAACGAATATATCGCTCTTCTGGCTTTATAAATTTTACTTTCCCCATCTTAAAATCCCCCAAATTTCAATAGTATTTAATTTATTATAGCTGGATTTATAAGTCTTTGTATATAAATTCAGCTATAATAAAAAAAGAACTCTATAAGAGTTCCTTTAAATTTATTAATTGTAATCACCAAGCTTACAAATTTATTACTAGTTAATTACTAACTGTAAGCTTTGATTTCACTTTCCTCTAAATTTAACTTATTAAATACACAACAAAAATATTAATTTTATATTAAATAAAAAATACTTTTTTATTAGTTTTATATAAGTATTAACTTTGTTATAACTATATTTTTATTAAGTTTATACTAATTATTATTTTACTCCAAATAAACTCCACTTTCTGTTATTTCTTCTATAATCTAAAACCATTTTATAAGATGCAATTATTAAAAATACAAAACAAATTGTAGCCAGTATATAGTATATAAATTCATTTAGATTGTATAACTTTAAGTCTATCAATCCTCCAAATAAATTAAAGATCATATGTAGAATTATATTTGCATAGATAGAGTTAAAATACATATACATTAAAACAAGTACTATACCTAATATAAAAGCATATATACCTTGAACGATATTTCCATGTGCTATTCCAAATAATAATGACTGTATCACTATAGCAGTTCCTATTTTATAATTTTCTTTTAAGTGATTGAATATAATCCCTCTAAATATTATTTCTTCATATATAGGAATCAGAACTGTCATACAAATTATATTTAAAATCGAATTTGTTTGCGATGTTATGTTATTACTTACTTCTTCATAACTTGGGAATAATTGAGCTAAAAAATTTATTAATATCGAAGTAACGATACTCAATGCAATACCAAACAAAATAATATACATTATGTCTTTTAAACCTATTCTTTTAATTTTATATCGATATATAATCATATTTATTCTTGTTCCATAAAACTTATATACAATAATTAATGTAAGTAGGTCTGCAAAAAAAACTATGGTAAAGTTGTATTGATTAAAATCTTTAAATAAAATATTTGCAAATACCATAATAACAACTGAACTAATAAATTTAGTTATCAATAATCCAAATAATAGGCCTAAGGTCCTTGAAATTCTTTCCATAAATATTTCTCCTTTAAATTTAAAACTTTTTCATCCTACTTAAAGATGAATATATTACCATTAATACATTTAAAAGATTTTTAATCAATAGTTATGGACTAACATTGTATATTTTGAGGTTAACATTGAATTAATTAATAAAATATATAAAAATAAAAGCCTTAGTATATTATTAATTATTATTTTGTAAGCAATATACTTACTATTTCATTACTAAATAATTACTATCTGTAAGCTTTGATTTTACTCAGTCCTATATATAACTATATAAAATCAATATTAATTATATTATAAAACTTTAATTTAATGTATATAAATAAAACTTAAAACTATCTTAAAACTAAGTTAATTGTTAGTTTAAACTTAAGAACTTAAGAGCTGCCAAGTTTTAAGAAATGTATTTATACTTGTTAATTTATAAAATAAAAAACAGCTGAAGTCCTATAGTAATGACTTCAGCTATTTATATGGATTAATTAATTTAATTTAATTAATTCCAATTCATTCAATATATATTAATCTCTACGTAAAGATTCAACTGGATCTAATCTTGCTGCTTTATTGGCTGGTAAGAAACTAGCTAGCATACTTATCACTACACTAATTAATATACCCGCTAGTGCATATGTAGGAGTAATCCTAACAACATTAAAATCAAATGCAGTTCTAGTAAAGTGGTTTGCTATTGCCCCTATCCCATAACTTGCTCCAATGCCTATTAAACCACCAAATACACCAAGTAAAAATGCTTCTGTTACAAATATACGGCGTATATCTTTTAATCTTGCTCCTAAAGCCTTTAATACTCCGATCTCTTTAGTTCTCTCAACAACACTTATATTTAGTACAACAAGAATCATAATTGCTGAAACAACTAATGATATTCCAGCTACTCCGGTTAATACGTAAGATAACATATCTATCATATCTGTAAACATTTCAATCATAGACTCTTGCATTGATCCTGTATATCCTAAATCTTTCACTGCATTTTTAATTGAGTCTGTATTAGATTTGTCATCTGCATGTAGATAAACTGTGTTTGGCTCTAAATTAATCCCTTCTTTGCTAAACCATGAACTTATAGAATTATAAGGCATATATGCCATATTTCCTGTGCCTTCATATACCCCACTTACCTTAAAACTTTCTGTTATTATCTTTTCATTCACTAATAGTTTAACCTCTACTGTTTTTCCTACTATATCATCACCTAACTCGCTAGCAATCATATCTGAAATTAATATTTCTCCATCTTTAGGCATATTTCCTTTTGATAGGTTAGATTCAACTAAGTTTGATGAAGTTGACATAAAGTCCATAATCATTGCCTTTTTACCGTCATAAGTTATGTAGTTTGATCCCATTGCAGTTAGATTATAACCTTTCTCTACAGAATCTACATGATTAATTTTCTCTAATTTGTTAATATCATTACCTGTAATAGGTGTAGATCTTAATCCATTCATCATTTGCTCTGACTGAGCCTCTTGTTGTTCTTTTATAGACATACTTTCTATTGATTTAGTTTTATTCTCAGCAGGCTTATTTACCTGTATTACTTCAGGATTCACAAAGCTATTCATTTTATCTGTAACATATCCTGTAACCCCATTACCAATGGACATCATTAAAATTACACTCATAATCCCTATACTTGATCCTACAGCAACTAATAAGTTTCGAGAAAATTTCTCTTTCATGTTTAGTAATGATAGTCTCATTGCAGAGAAAAATCCTAAATTTTTATTTTTAGCATTCTTTTTATAAACTTGTCTTTCTTCTATATGATTAAGTGTTCTTCCTTCCTCATCTCCTACAATCTCACCATTGTCAATTTTTACAACACGGCTAGAGTATGCAGCCACTTTTTCAGAGTGAGTTACCATAATTACCAACTTACCACGCTGTGCTATTTCTGTAATTATATCAAGTACTTGATTTGTAGTCTCTGCATCAAGGGCTCCTGTAGGTTCATCTGCAATAATAATATCTGGATCATTTACTAATGCCCTTGCTATAGCAACACGCTGTTTTTGTCCTCCCGATATTTGGTTAGGCTTTTTATAAACATGATCTTTTAGCCCCATATCAGTTAATACTTCTAACGCCCTTTTCTTTCTAGTTTCTGAATCTACATTAGATAAGGTCATAGCCATCGATACATTATCTAATAAATTTAAATGTGGTATTAAATTAAAACTCTGAAATACAAATCCTATATTTTCTTTGTGATAATTTACTAACTCCGATTCTTTGAAGGTACCTATATTTCTTCCTTTGTATAAGAGTTCTCCTTCGAAATCTGAATCTAACCCTCCGATTAAATTCATCAATGTAGACTTTCCACTTCCCGATTCCCCAATGATTGAAACTAGTTCACCTTTATCAAAAGATACATTGATATTTTTCAAAGCGGTAAACTCTTCATTTCCTGCTAGCTTATATTTTTTAAAAATATTCTTTAGCTCTAATAGTGCCATGTTTGTCACCTCCATTTAAAGTATTTTGAAATTATATCATATTTTTATAAATTAATTGTGAAAGTTTATTTCTTTGTAATAAAATACCACTTCATAAAAAGAATTATATTATAAAGTTATATTTATATATTTCCAACTAATTTTCACCTATTCCTCAATTATTACCCTTCATATTAATAACTAAACATTGCGTACATATGCAACCTTTTACAAAGTTATTTGTTCAATAATTTATCTTTTTATACAGTTTAAAATTCTTCATATATGGCTTTCAAAATTAAGCTTTTAAGAAACTATTCTATGTATATAGAATCTTTAATTGCAACAAAAAAGGAGTTCATAATTTTATAAACTCCTTTGACCTTATTTATTGTAATCAATTTACTTACAATATTATTACTATTTGTAAGCTTTAGTTTAACTGTATTGTAACTTTAACTATATAATTTCAAAATAATATCTATATTTTAATATTATATAATTTTAGTTTTAATAAACAAATAACTAAGTTGTAACATAGTTTTTAATGCAACCTTTTGCAATTTAAACATTGGATTATATTCGCTTTGTTCTATTGTTTTTAACTCTCTATAGTTATATTTGATACCTTTTTCTTTATTTCAAATATAGCTCCGTTATTATCAATTTGAATATCAGATTTTCCATTTATATCTTTTTCATCAATTCCATCAATATTAATTTTACTTCCTTTTGGAATAGTAACTTTTATATCCCCAATATCTTTATTAATATGATATTCATATCCATCTTTAATATTTTTCAGATTTAATCTAATGTCTCCTATTTTAGAATTTATATAGCACTGTTTTATCTCTCCAGTAAAAACTAAATCCCCAATATTTATATCCACATCTAATCTATCATAATCATCATCTAATATAATATCTCCAATTTTACTTCTAACATCAAGAAAATTAATATTTTCAGGAATCATAATTATACTTTCAATATTTGTAGCAGTTATACTTTCCTTACTTTTGAATAACGGATTTAAATATATATCTCCATCTTGAACTTCACAGTAAATACTATCTAATGTGTCCTTTAATTCTTTTTCATTTGTTCCACTAAGTTTTTTATTCATAGTTATTGTAACCTGTGAGGAACTATGTTTTTTTATTTTTAATAAACTACAATTATTCTTTATAACTAACTTACACCCTTCAACTTTAAAGCTGTATTCTGACACTTCTTCTTTACTATATTTATTCCCACGTTCTTTAGAAAATCCTATTCCGCCTTTTATAAAAGTTTTTCTCATTATTTTCTCCCTCTATATTAACTGTACAATATTATTTTTTAGAAAGTTCATTCATAAGTTTAGAAAAATATGTATCGCCTTTTATTAAAGTTTCATAACTTCCTTTTTCTGCTATTTCTCCATTTTTCATGGTATAGATGCAATCTGCTTTATTCAATAAACTTAGATTGTGAGTTACTATTATCACAAGTCTTTTCTTTGACAATTCTTCTAAGATATCTTTCACTCTTTTTTCATTAATAGTATCAAGTGCGGCTGTAGGCTCATCAAAAATATAGACTAAAGAATCCTCAACTAAAGCTCTAGCAATAGATATCCTTTGCTTTTCTCCACCTGATAAATTAATTCTTTCATTTATTATAGTCTCATATCTTAAATCTAATTTATTTATTGTTTCTTCTAAATTAAGTTTTTTAATAACTTCTTTTATTTGTATTTCTTCTATGTCTCTTCCCATTTTTATATTATCTTTAATAGATTTGTTAAGCAATTCTATATCTTGAGAAACTAAACTTATAACGCTTCTGATATCACTTACCCCATACGATTTTAGTTCTTTTTTATTTATGCTTATTTCTCCATCATATGAATTATAAAATGCACTTAATAATTTTATTAAAGAACTTTTTCCTGCTCCAGAATCTCCTACAATTGCAAATATTCCTTTTGATGGTAGCTTTAAATTAATATTGTTTAAAGCATGACTTCCATTTTTATATTTAAAGCTAACATTTTTCATTTCTATTTCTTCAATAGATACAATATCGCTATTTCCATCACTAGATTTTTCAGTTTCTAAGTCAATATATTCATTAATCCTATCAAATATAGGCATTATACTTCGTATGTCTATATTGCTATTTAATATCTCATACACTGGTTGTACTAAAATTTGGAAGTATGTACCTAGTGCAATTACTGTTCCTATAGTAATTGTTCCATTCATAGTAAAAAAACTTCCCATACCATATATAATAGATAATGATGTTATCATTATTGCATTACTAATACTTCCCATTAGCATATTTAATTTTTTAAACTTAATATTATTTAAATAGTTTTGTTCTATTATTTCTTTGAATTCATTTTTTACTTGGTCTTCTCTATTAAAAGCTTTTATAGTGTTTATAGAGCCAACACTTCTATTGATTTTTATGCATATTTGATCATAACTCTTTTGAATTTCTCTGGACATGGGAGTAAATTTATTTGATATTTTCCAATTAAAGAAAAAATAAATCGAATATAAAAAAATAACTATTAGTGTTACTTCCTTACATAAAAATAACATTTGAATTATTACCATAGCTATTAAAATTATATTTTTTAAAATAACAATAAAAAAATTAGCAATAAACTCACTAATACTTTTCCCATCATTACTTATCCTAGAAACAATAGCTCCATTATTGCTATTATCAAAAAAATCTATAGGAGCATTTATAATTTTATTAAACATTTTTTCTCTAAATAATATAGTCATTTTTTCACTAACACTCATGAATACTATATTTTTTAAATATCCAAATATCGGTTGGGATATACAAACACAAAAGAACATCAGAATACCTATAATTAAATTCTTTAAAGAATCACTCGGAATTACGTTATCCACTAAATCTTTAAAAATCAATGGGACCTCAAATACGGCAATTGTATATAAAATAGTATATACTAGCCCTTTAAGCTCATACCACTTATATATTTTTGCTATCTTCCATAAGTCTTTTATAAATTTTTTCATATCTTCTCCCTAAAGTATTTGTAAAATTATACTTACTTACTATTAATAACTTTTAGTAAGTTTTCATTATTAAAAATTACATTTTTTTCAAAGTCCTTAGTATTTAAAGCCTCATGAATAACTTTTTCTATACCATACTTATCAATTAATTTAATAAGTACACACATAGATATAAAGTATATATTTCCATGACTATAATCAACCTCATAAAAATTAATGTTAATGTTGTTATCAAAATTTTGATTTTTAAAAGAATGATATTGATCTGAAAAGTATACAGCTAGCCCTTCATTTAACCAAGCAGGTAAATTTGTTTTTGATTTTAAACTTAATACTACATGAATAAATTCATGTAGTATTAAGTTTTCAACAGTCTCATTATTTGATGTCTTCCACTTGTCATAGTCTAAGATTAAAATAACATTATTGAAACTTGTCCCTATTACCCATTTAGGTACCTTTGTTTCAAGCAAATTTTCTAACTCTTGTAAATCATCAAATACATCTATTACAATTTTTTTATCAAAATCGAATATTTTTCTTATTTTATTTACTCTATTATAAAAATCTGAATAATCTCTAATCCCTTTTAATACTCTTAAATCTCTAGCGTAAAAATTAAGTCTATCCACAGCTACAACATCCTTTTTCACATCCCATTTCTCCATTTTGTTCATATGTAGAAATTATTGTTTGCTCAAGACTAAATTTCCATTTTTCACACTTTGGATCATTATTTATTAATCCATTATATGGACATCCACCCATACATATCGGTAATATTTCACATTCTATACATTTTTTATTTTCAAAAGGAGACCACATGATATAATCCATATTCATTGCATGCATCTTCTCTTCTGTTTTTTCATTAAGTTTAGCAACATTTCCAACTGCTCTATCTATATTTCCTATATCATTCCAACATTTATACATGTATCCTTCTGGATCAATTACATAAGCGCCTGTATTATCAGCACAGCAGTAATTTGCTTTTATACTTGGATAATATGGATATACCCCTGCTACTTTGTATCCTCTTTCAAAAAGTACCTTTTGATATTTACTATCTTCTTCTGCATATTCTTTTATGCTTAAACAATTACTTGCTATAGAACTACAAGCATCTGTATATGCACTAACATGACCCAAACTAATATTTGCGCCTTTTAAGCCTTTTTTCTCTAAAATTTGTAAAAGTTCCTCAATATGATCTATATTTGTTTTATCAATATTTATTCTTATAGCTACATTTGTAATTCCACCATCGATAAGTTTTTTTACATTGTCTACTATTTTATCAAATGTCTCATCCTTTGAATTTTTTAGTATCCTTCTTTGATTATGAATGCTTGGAGGCCCATCTATTGTGATTTGAGCTCCATTGATTCTATAATCTTTAAACATTTGAACAGTTTCATCATCTATTAAATATCCATTTGTTACAATGAATGAAGAATAATGGACTCCTTCTCTTTCAGTTATTTCTATAACTTTTTTAGAAAAATCAGCTATTATATCTTTAGCTAATAGAGGCTCTCCTCCATACCAAGTGATGCTAATATTTTTTTTACGTTTAGCATTTTCTTCTACTAATTTTATTAAAGAATCTTGAACTTCCTTACTTATCATCCCAGGCTTTGGAGTTTCATAACAATATGGGCAAGCGAAGTTACACGCTAATGTTGGAGCAATTACTAATCCTAGTCCACCTTTTGAGAATTTCCCGCTATAATTTCTATACTTTATTAGTTTTAATTCATCTATTTCATTTTGAATTATAAAGTTTCCATCTGACATATTTCCAACTAACTCTTTCATGTTCTCACTGATTTTATCTGTATCTATATTTTCTATGTTTTCTAACACATTTAGAAATTCTTCATCTACTTCTGCTAACGCGCAAGTTAAGCTATTAAATGCTATTGTTTTTCCATTTTCTAATTCTATTATTTTGTTGTATTTAGATTTTTTCATAGTTGATCCTTTCATCTCCCCAATATTGTATTTATACTTTTTTATTAAATGTCTTCGTGCTTTAAACCTAAATTTTAATCATAAAATGCCAATTAGATTTCTACCTAACTGTATTAGTTATTAAAGCTGTCGCAATTAGTGTTACAAACCATCCCACAATTGCTACTACAAACATTAGTACATGTATATTTTGTGCATATGCTTCCAATGTCAAAGCAAAATCCATCTCTAAAGTTTATTGATTTAATAATATATCTCATTTCATACTCTCCCTTTACCTAAAATTCATATTACTCTGTAGTGAATAACATTATTAGATTTTTTAATTTAATATTTAAGCCTTATAGTATATCTACTTACTTTTAATAGTAATAACATATGTCTAGCTGACACATCGATGGACATTCTGGACTAGTGTTAGAAGAACAGTAATATATGCACATAGTGAAGGCACAGTCTTCTGTACATAGACAAAACCCATGTCTATAACCTGTTGGCTTAACGATATATTTCATTTAGCCTTCTCCTTTCTCTAAAAAAAACCTGTACATGATAGAGACTCACAATTATATGGCATGCAGCTACTATTAGATTCGCAATAGCCCATACAGCTAAAATAGCAGTAGCCTCTTTCAAATCTTTTTGATGGTTTTTTTATAAATTTCATATTTTTGTTCCTCCTAATTTCACTTAGTAAAATTTATAATTCACTATGATGTATGGTAACTTATACATCCAGAGTTTGTTCCACACCCTGAATAAGTACCACAGTTCATTCCACATAAAGAACCACAATCTTGATTACAACTTAAAAAACAATATCCTTCTTCGAATTTTCTTGCTGGTTTTTTTATAAATTTCATTTGTGTTCCCCTTCTTTTTAATTAAAATAAAATTAATACATAAATATATTGCAACTGTATACACCACAATTAAATGAACAGTAACTGTTACAATCAATATCACAACTTAAAAAACAATATCCTTCTTCAAACTTTTTTGCTGGTTTTCTTATAAATTTCATATTTTTACTCCACCTATTTTTATTAGCAAAATTTATGTACTCCCTATGCTGGGTGATAACTTATACATCCAGAGTTTGTTCCACAGCCTGAATAAGTACCACAGTTCATTCCACATAAAGAACCACAGTCTTGACTACAACTTAAAAAACAATATCCTTCTTCAAATTTTCTTGCTGGTTTTTTTATAAATTTCATTTTTTAATCCTCCTATTTTCATTTAATAAAACATGTAGTTTCCATCTCTGTAGTCAACACATCCAGAGTTTGTTCCACAATATGATGTACAGCTAGTATAGCAATATCCCTCTTCAAATTTTTTTACTGGTTGTTTTATAAATTTCATTTGTATCCCCTTTTGAAATTTAGTTATAAACTCTACCTCAAATTTTTTAAATTGCTTAAAAGTATTTACAGGAGTCTGTATTATAACTATTTAATTATTTAGCATTTATAGTTGAAAAAGTGGAAAAGAAATTTAACATAGAAGTATAAACTTCATGCAATATAATCTAATTAATTCCTTTTTTCTTTTCCACTTCAATAATTTGTTATAAATTTAACCATTCAGTGTAAATCATTTATCTATCCCTTTAATAAGATGCTAGGATTATAAATTTAATTTCCATTGTTAACTATGCATCCATTATTATTAGTTGTACAAGTACCGTAAGTACCCATACAGTTGCTTGGACAATTTCCAAAGCATTGATCTTTACATTCCATGCCAAAACAGAATCCTTCTTCAAATTTTCTTGCTGGTTTTTTTATAAATTTCATTAATATTCCCCCTCCTTTTTTCATTTGATTAATTATTAAAATTAATTTTAAATTTAATTTCCATTATTAACTATGCATCCATTATTGTTAGTTGTACAAGTACCATAAGTACCCATACAGTTGCTTGGGCAGTTACCAAAACATTCTTGACTACATTCCCATCCAAAACAGAATCCTTCTTCAAATTTTCTTGCTGGTTTTTTTATAAACTTCATTAATATTCCCCTCCTTCTTCGTTTGATTAATTTATTAAAATTCATTTTCACTTAAAATATGTCTTTATTTGGCTCAAATTTAAGGAAATATGAAATTTTAATCTGTGTATCTGTTAAAACTTAAATCAATCTAATTCCTTGTATAAGGTTACTTTATTCCAAAATCTTATTGAATTCAATATTTAAGTATATGTTGTTGTTATATGGTATAAATTGCAGAAAAATTATAAAATTTGTATTATTTTTAATATTTATTATTATATTTTTTAGTCTTTGCTTATATTTTTAGTATTTTGATTTTTAATATATAAAAGAGGTATTACTATTTATCTTTAGATAAATAGTAATACCTCTTTTAATTGTTTTTTAATAAACTATGTAAGTTGCATATATTTATTTAATTTTATGAACCTTTTATATTATTAATTGTAATTGCTAGTGTATATCTAATTACTATTTTTTATTAAATAAACCAGTCTATTATAAGTATTTACAGTCTCATCTGCTTTATTTTCATTAAACACAATTACTGAATCTTTAGTTTTGATTCTTATAAATGGACTTACATTTTTATGTATATATACTTCAGACTCAAACTTATCTCCATTAACCTTATAAACTCCATTATTTGTATTTGGAGTATTACTCCCTGATCCTCCAGTTAATCTTACTTCATCTAAGCGTTCTACCTCAATTATATTATCTACGTTATATGTCTTATGAGTTATTTTAATTTCCTTATCTTTAAATTCTATAGGTTTTAACGCTGAATCCATTTGTTTAAATAAAAAATTTATAGAAAAACCTATTATTATAAATATAAACATCATAAAAATATATCCGTATTTTCTAATTTTTATCATATTAGTTTTTCTTACTCCCCCAGTTTATTAATTCTATATAACTTATACGTTTATTTAAATATACTATACCTTACCTGTTTTTAATTGTAATTAAGAGTATATATTTATAATAAAGTAACCCTAAGTTTAAAACTTGTCTTCATATTATTCATTGTAATCAATTTACTTACAATACTATTACTGCTTGTAAGCTTTGATTTCACTACTTTTTAATTCAAATTCATGTTTTAACTAAAACTAAACATATTTTTTTGTTAATATAAATTATGTTATAACTTAGTTATTTTTTAGTTTTATTCTTAATCAAACCATCCTATACATTGATACTCCTTATTATAATCTATCTCATATGGAGTACAATATTTTATATTTGATTCCCCTATAAACCTTCTAATAATTCCCCCATGTGCAACAACTATAATTTTATTAAATCCACGTTCAAGGTACTTATCTAATACGGATATAACTCTATCTATAATTTCATTAATTGTCTCCCACTTCCTTTTATCTCCATTTGGATATACCCCCTTACAACTCACAAAATCTTTGTGAATTTCAAAGAATTGTTCTAGCGTTTTATATTGGTAAGTTTTATCAGGACACCATTCATGTAAATCAATCTCTACATCTATTTTTGCACCTGTATTCCTAGAAATAATAGCTGCCGTTTGCAACGCTCTTGTATACGGAGATGATACTATAACTTCACAGTCACACAAATTTCTATCTTTAGAAACGTCTTCTGCCTGTTGTACCCCTAAAGCTGATAATGGAGCTAAATCTCTACCATATCCAATAAATCCCCTATCCTCACAAAGCAAATAATCAGGTTCTCCATGCCTTATAAAAACTACGTTCATTGATATTCTCCTTTTTATATTTCTTATATTTTAATAATTCCACTGAGAATTTTTATTTAGTAATACTATTGTAAGAATTGTACTTACAATAGTATTACTTCCTGTAATCCTTTATATTACTACATTTTCAATTCAAACTATATATTTAAAAAGTAATATTTATATTAAAACTTTAATTTAAAATTATTTTTTCGTAAATAAAACATAATATTAACTAAGTTTTTTATTAGTTTTATTTATAATACTACAATCTCTTTAATATTCTCTATTTTAGCCTCTATAACCATATCCTACCTCCCCTAGTATACTATATCTCTAATTTTAGTAATTTACACCATATAATATTCTTTATACTAAAAAAGGGAGATAATAATATACCTCCCTTTTAATTGTTCAATTAACTATATTTAAAATTAAATTACTAATTTCATCATTATCTCATCATCTTCACATTTATCGATTTCTTTAAATCCTAGCTTATTATAAATGTGAATACCATGATTATTTTCTATACTACACGTTAGTACAACATCATTTGATTTTTATATTATGATAAGAAATTTTGGATGATTACATTTAAATTTTATCATAGGTTAATTAACTATAATACATTAACTATAATACAAATTTATATTTTAAAATGTATTAATATCGGTTTTCCAAGTTATTTATACAAATTCTATATAAAGGCTAAATAAAATATTCAATTTTTATATAATGTACTCTTTATAATTATTTATTATTTGATAATGGAAACACTTTTATTTGTTGCATCAAGTTCCACCTTACACCCAATCGGTAAAGTTATCATTGGATGTGTGTGACAACAATCAAATTCAGCTAAGAAAGGTATTTTCTTATCTCCTAAAACTTCTAGTAGTATCTCATATGGCTTTCTACCGGTATTGGAGTCTTTGAATAGCTCATGTTTACCCAATATAATTCCTGAAACTTTATCAAATACACCACTTAGTTTTAATAGTGAAAAACTTCTTTCAACATCAGCGCAATCTTTTAAGGAATCCTCAATAAAAAGTATATCCCCTTCTTTTATTTCAGGCATATATTCAGTATTCCAAATTCCCATCATAGTATTTAAATTTCCACCAATTAATCGTCCTTGTACTTTCCCTTCATACACCGTTACCAACTCATTTTTTACTCTATTTTTTTCTCTGTCTTGTTTCTCCCAATCAATAAATTCATCTGTCCAAAATTCCGGATTTTTAATCTTATAAGGATAACTAACTTCATCTATTAAAATATCTTCAAAGTATTTATACGTTAAGTCTACATATGGTTCAAATTCACCAAATGATGCTACTAATGCTGGTCCATAATATGTTGAAATGCCAGTTTTAGCATAAACCCCTAATAATATAGCTGTAACATCTGAATATCCAATTATAGGCTTTGGATTTTTTTTAAGTGCATCATAATCTATATACGGAAGCAATGAATTTGAGTTCATTCCTCCGATTGTAGACATAATACACTTTACTTCTGTGTTTCTAATTAACTCATTTAATTCTTCCGATCTTTCTTTAATACTTCCTGATCTATAAAAATCACTTTTACCTGTTAAACTTCCGTTTATAATTTTAAACCCTTTATCCTCTAGGTATTTTACTCCTCTTTTAAATCGTTTTGGCGTATAAGCTGTTATTGGAGTTGATGGTGAAAATATACCTATAGCATCTCCTTTTTGTAATTTAAAGTTATTCTTCATTGTATTCCCTCCACTATAAGTTTTTATAATATATTATATCTGTTACATTCTTTGCAGTATATAAATTTTTTTAATATAAAATCAACTTAAAATATGGGGAACACCATTTTATTTAATAAAGTTTACCGAAAAATAAGCGTAAAAAATACCTATATACAAATTTAGGTATCTTTTACGCTTATTTAAATATTTTTAATTGTATTATATAAGTTAATTATCAATAGGAAAGTGTATAATATTGATAATTAACTTATATACACATCTATATCAAATCTTTGTTATCATAAATATTTATTGATATTTTTATAGATATTTCTAAAACAACTAAAGCTAATAATATTATAACCATGTATTTTAACAAATTTGGTACTTTATTTATTATTTCTAAATCTATATTTTTACTTTGAATCCATTTTATAACTGCTGGAAGTGAGAGTGGTGAGATTAAAACAAAGCAAGATGATATATACTTTGTTTTTTCTGTTCCGTATTTATATTGTATTGGTATATAAATCCCAAAGCATACTGATATAACTAAAAACGATATTACTATAGATTCTATACTTAAAAAATTCATTTCTATAGGTGTTATTAATGCCGCTAATATATATAATACATACGCTATAATAAATATAGCTCCTATAAATAAATATTTAGATTTAACTATATCTGAACGAGAATACGGCATTGTCGTAAGTAATATGCACCCTTTATCTTTCTCTTCTAGCCTACAGACCGAGCCATATAATATAAACTCTAAAAATAGTATAGTAATAATAAAACTTATAAAACTACTATCAAATCCTCTTGTTTGATAGTTTATAAAAATTGGACCTAAAATTGAAAATATTATTAAAAATGGCCAAAAACTTTTAATTATTATGAAGTCTTTTTTTAGAAGGTTAAACATTCATAATTCCTCCCTTCTATATAAGCTGACATTATGTCCTCTATAGTTGGATCAATCATAGTTATATCATAGGTTTTGTTGTTAATAATTGATTTATCAGGTATAATACCTTCAAAGTACTCTCCATAATAATTTAAACTGATAAAAGATCTCTTTACATCTTCATTTAGAATACATTGTTTTCCCTTAATAATTTTATGTGAGCTTATCAATTTATCTTTCCTTTCATTTAAAATAATTTGTCCTTTATTTATTAAAATTAAATTATCAGCTATTTTTTCTAAATCCGTGGTTATGTGAGTTGAGAAAAGTACCCCTTTACCTCCATTTTTCATAAATTCTACTAGGATTTTCATGACTTCTTCTCTTATTATCGGGTCAAGTCCACTAGAAGGTTCATCAATAATTAAAATTTTAGCTTTATGAGAAAGTGCTATTGCAATTGAATACTTCATTCTCATACCTTTAGAAAGGGTATCTATCTTTTGATTTAATTTTAAATTAAATCTTTGTATGTAATTTTTGAAAACTTCTTCATCCCAGTTTTCATATGCTGGAGCAATTATATTTTTCATTTCTTTTAAAGATAGGTGGCTATAAAAATGGTCTTCATCTAGTACAACCCCTATCATATTTTTAATTTCATTTTCATTCATGTTTATATTTTTTTCAAAAAAACTTATTGTTCCACAATCCTTAAGTGTTTGTCCTAAAATAGTCTTAATCGTTGTTGTTTTTCCAGATCCATTGATTCCAATAAGTCCTGTAATACAATTCTCTTCTAATGTAAAACTTATATCTTCTAAAGAAAAAGATTCAAAGTCTTTTTTAAGTCCTTCAACTACTAAAATATTTTTCATTTTATTCACCTTTAAAAATTTTAATTCCATGTTCACTCTTTTAATTACTATAAAAACTTCTCTGCTCACAATCTTTAGTCTCTAATGATTTAAATATAGGGTCTCCTAAATTTAAGAAGTCCTTTATATATTCAGATTTTTCATGGTAAATATCTTTTACACCTTTTTCAAATATATTTCCTATTCTGCTATTAAAATAATCTATTTTGTCTATTGTACAAATATTTATATCTCCATTATAAGAAATCTCAACGTGAGGAGTTAAAAATCCAAAACCTTTGCTTCTAAAACGTCTTCCTTCCATAAAAGATATATTACTTTTATATTTTTTGTTTATTTTTACTAATATATCATTTATACACTTAAAATCTTGTAGGGTTAAATAAAGTTCACTATCATAACTTTCTGCCCTTCCCATAAAAGTCGCAGGTCTAATTACATAATCTCTAATCCCTAAACTATGCACCCATGCTGCAAGATTTTCAATTTCATGTACATTTTTTCTTGTAACTATTGTTTCTACCTTCATTTTAACGTTGCTCTTGGCAAGTTTTACTATATTACTTTTTAATTTATCTAAGATATTTGGAATTTTAGAAAACCATGTAAAATATTCATTATCTAAACTATGTAAATCAACTTTTGTATGTATTTTTGAACTATTTTTAATAATTATATCTACAACTTCATCTGATATTCCTATGCCATTTACCAAGAGTGATATATTCTCAAAATCCAACTTAATTGCATGCAATAATATTTCTTTAATCTTTGTATGAATTGCAGATTCTCCACCTGTAAACTCTATTTTTTTAACCCCTATATTCTTTAAATCATTCAAAACCACCTTTATATGTTCTAACGTTATACAATTATTTTCTATGCAACTAAAATTTCCAAAACAGTGCATACACTTTACATTACACTTATGTGTTATTTCAACTGATGCAATATGTGGGTATATGTATTTTTGTACTATGTTCATATTAATTTTTTGTGTAGATTCTTGTTCATTAATTTTGATTCCATACAAGTTTGTTATTTTGTTTAAAAACATAGATAGTTTTTCTCTAGTTTTTTTGATACTTTCATTATGCTTTGTTGATAGCAAATATATAATTTCTTCATATGTTTTTGTTCCATCAATCATCCCTATTATTTCTATAGTATTATTATTTAATTTATAAGTTTGAATATTATATTTAGATAATCCTTCATTTTTATAATTATTTTTTATCGCTAATAATGATCTACCCGTTTCATATTTTCGTATTTCTAAATCTTTGTTCCAATATAAATATTTATTGACCATGACTTTCCTCCCTTTAATTTAACTTTTAAGTTTAAATCTTAAACGTAGGTAATTTAATTTTAAAAATAAAGCCTAAGTTTAAAAATCTAAGTTTTGTAAGTTTGATAAAAGAGATTTATAAAAAACAATTTAATAAATTTTGCTTTATCGTAAATGTCTTATAAGTTGTTTTCCCTTTCACAGTTATAAAGTATCACTGTAAATTTTAATCATCAATAAATATACACAACTTGCAAGTATATAGTACAACTTGCTTCAAAATTTATAAAAATATAAATACATGCTGTCTAAAACTTCATTTTTCTCTTAGTAAAATTTAATCCAAATCAATTAAATATATTTATAAATTAATTCTTTATTTCAATTGTTTCATGCGTAAAAAAGAACTAACTTGGATTTTATCAATAAAAATCGAGTTAGTTCTTTTATTTAATTAAGAAACTTATTTAGGGTAAATAAAGAAACTTATTTAGGGCTTTTTAATTTTTTTGGTACTTTGGGTTGGTGGTTATACCACAGGCAAGTTTTATTAGCAGATAAATTTGCTACAGACATAGCCACATCTCCAACACATTTCATGCTTTTATCTAACAGTTTTTTCATATTTGGTGTCCCCCTTATTTTTAATTACTTGTAAAATAAGCATCAAGTTTATCCAACATAGTGCTAATGCACTATACACGGTATACTCATATACTTGATGTACTTGTGAACCTATAATTGTAAATAATAAAAATAATGTAACTCTAATTCTTGCTTTTTTTTGATTACTAATTAATTCATCATTGCTTAAAGGATTGTTAGCATGCTCTGCAGGTGATAATAAATATATACTAGTCCAATTAATTGTGCTTATAGCTATTATCATCACTTTTGAGTGTATGTCGTGTATGCTATCGGCAATTAGAATAGTCGCTAGGTACATACACAGAAATGTCAAAATACACTTTGTATGACTGCTTGCATGATATCCACCTGAATATTGTCTAATGTAGCAATAACATCCTACAAAGACTAATGTTTGTAAAAACTTGTTTAGAATAATTCCTAGAGTTAATACTAAAATTGAATTTATTAGTGAAGAAATTAATACTTCAAGTCCATAGGAACATACCTCTGTATCTTCACTTTCTATCAACTTTCTAGACTCTAGAAAGTATGCTATCTTATCTGACAAAAGCTTTATCATATTGACTCCCTTGAAATACTTTAATTATTTTATAACACATAAAAATCTAAAAGTCTTAATTTTAGTATAACTTGTCATTATACAGTACAATTGGTATTAAAATATTCAAAATAAACTTATCATCTGTGTAATCTATTACAACTTCTCCATTGTATTTTTTTACTGATTGTTTTATACTTTTTATTCCTAATCCATGTAAAAACTTATCTTTTTTATCAGTAATAACTTTACTATCCTTCATATTTACCCTATTGGACTTAGAATTCTCTGCTTTTAGTACAAAAAAATTCGCTATTATCTTTCCTTCTAAAGATATATATCTATTACAATCGTTTATCTTTTCACATGCTTCAATAGCATTATCAAGCACGTTTGAAAAAATACTACATATGTCTTCCAACTCCATAAAGTTGCATTTAGTAAAGTTTATATTACAATTGAAATTTATATTATTTTTATCACAAAGCTCTTTCTTATCACTCAAAATTATATCAAGTAACATATTTCCACTATCAAATGTATTATCATAACTTTTTAGCTGATTTTCCAAATTACTTATATAATTATTTGAACTATATCCATTTTCATTGAGTTTTTTTATGCATATGATATGATTTTTCATATCATGGTATAATCTTCTTGTTTTAAGTTGGTTATCTTTGACCTTCATATAGTACTTATACTGCATATCTACACTTTTTTTCATTACTTTATATTCTGCCAATAACTTATTATCTCTTCTAATTTTTCTTATAACTAGAATAATTGAAATGTTTGATAAAAATAACAATATGGAAAAGTTTAATATATGAATTTCACTTATTAAACCTTGCTGAGAGAATTTAAATAAATATTTAAATACAATGAAAAATGATGTAATATTACCAATTATAGGAATACCTAAGCATAAAATGTCTTTTTTGTTTATTTCAATTTCACTTTTAATTATCTTATATATAACTATATAAAAAATTAATATAATCTTTCCTAATATAATAGACTCTAGCCTATAAACATTGTTTGTAAGTAAACTACTCATATCCTGCATAGAATTAGCTTTTATTATAACGCTCATGCTTAATGCGTCAATTCCTAATAAAACCATCCAATACATCAATATATTTACTATCCCTGTGTAAAAATCTATATCATAAGTTGTAATGTAAAATACAAATGTTAATATTATAGATATTGTTATTCTGCTATTTGGATATATATCTGTATGTAGTAAAAACAACATAAAAACTATAATTAACATCATAATTATGTTGATTTTAATTTTACTAATCTTTTTTTCACTTGTATAATCAAAAATTTTTTTACATCCCCATAACTCTATTATTGATGAAATCGTGATAACACTTTCCCAAAATAAGCGACTCTTTAACATAACGAACTCCCTAATAAGCTAGTAAGCCTAACTTTAAACTCTTTATATTTACCTCTACTTACAGGAATTTCAATATCATTGATTATGATAGAGTTGCTTCTTAATTCATTTACCTTCTTTAAGTTTACCAAATAGCTATGATGACACCTAAAAAAGTTATAATTTAAAAGTTTTCTTTCAACTTTTTTCATACTAACTTCAATTGTATAAGTCTTGTCCTTTGTATATATAGTAACTTCTTTTCTTTGAACCTCAGCATATAAAATCTCGTCTACCGGAAGAACTATAGTTTCTTTTCTAGACTCTATAGATACTATACTGTGTCTGTTTAAATATTCCGATATACAAAGCTTTAATTGTCTTTTAATTTCTTCATATTCAAGTGGCTTAAGTAAATACCTATAAGCCTTAACCTCATATGCTTCAAACACATATTGAGCTATAGCTGTTGTAAAAATTATTTCTACATTGCTATCGAACTCTCTAATTTTTCTAGCTGTATCCATTCCTGATAAGTCATTCATTTGGATATCTAAAAACAAAATATCTACTTTCTTAGGATAAGATTCTAATAACTCTTCTCCTGATGAAAACTCTAACAAATTGTACTCTAAAAACTCTTCATCTAAAACCTTACATAGAAAATCCCTTAAAATAGATCGATGTACAAAATCATCATCACAAATAATTATTTCTAAACTCATAAAAACCTCCTTATTAAAAGTCAATCCATACTTATTTTTCATCCCATTTCTTAAACGCCTGTTGTATCCAACTAACTTAATACAGTACAGATCTTAAATTAAGTTTTTATCTCTGAATTTCATTTATATTTAATTTTAAGTGTATTTACACATTTCTTATTAGTCAATTTATATTAATTTCTATTTTTAGTCTACTGTGTTGAGTGAGTTGTTATATAGCTATATAACAACTCACTCTCTATTTTCCATATCGGTTTTAATTTCAAAATTTTTAGTCTTTTCTATTTATATTTCTATTAAAATTTATTTAAATATATCTGATATTTTATTTTATAAAGCCTTATTCAATATTTAAAGAGTTTAATATTCATGTGTTTATTAAGGTTAATATTTTTTATTTAAATATATATTGCAGACAATAATATTTAGTATAATTGTAGTTATAAGAAGTAATAAAGCTCCAAGTGACACCATACTTAAAGTATCCATCATCGCTGTCCAATCCTCTATATTTGCTAAATGATTAATATAAAAAATTTGTAAACATAACGATATCCCACACGCACTAAAACTAGCTATAGATATAGCTCCCCAATATCTATTTCCAACCTTATTTTGCATTATGATATTACCCATTGGCAGTATACATGCAATTAATCCAAGCATTAAACTTCCCCTATTTAATAACCCATAATCCATAATAAATTTTCCTCCTACCGTTCCCACTTATATATTATTTTAAGTGAGGCTAATTATCATTATTTAGTAATTAACAACTTTGATTATATTATATATTTCATTATATTACCAATTATAAATTTGAATAATTATATATATTTAATCAATCATCAGCTATATACTTATTTGCGCTGTATAATAAAATTATAAAGTTTAGAACATAGCAATTTAGGAACAACATACCCTTAGTTTAGTTACTATACTTTAATTATCACGTGATGAAGGTAGGTGCTAGCATTGAACTATAGCGATGTTATGTCACAGTGTATTGAATTCATAGAAGAAAATATAAATAGCGAATTAACGCCAGATTTAATTGCAAGTCAATGTGGATATTCAACTTTTCATTTTTGTAGAATATTTAATATTTGCCAAGGTATGACTTTAATGGACTATGTTAAAAAAAGAAGATTATCATTGGCAGCTACAAAGCTATTTGATGGAAATAGAATTATAGATGTAGCTTTAGAATATGGATTTGATACACATAATGGATTTTCAAAAGCATTCAAAAAGGAATATGGATTTACTCCTACACAGTATGTAAAACGTATGGAGGACTATTATTTTAGCAAAGAATCAGTATATAAAATTGGAGGGTATATTATGAATCCTGTTATTGTAAGTAAACCTGCATTTAAAGTTGCAGGATATGGTATACAAACAAATATTTCAAATTGCAATTTTACTAAAGATATTGCTTCATTTTGGAGCAATTACAGTGGTGAAAATTTAGAAAGCAAAATGTACGAAATTTTAAAACCAGATAAACATGGTGAGATTGGTATTTTTATACCATCTAATGATAGAAATGGAGATGCTATATATCTTATGGGTGTAATAGTTAATGACTTTGAATCGGTTTCAGACGATATGATTACAATAGAAATTACAGAAGCAACATATGCAGTTTTTACAACTCCACCAGTAGATACAAGTAACGACTCCTCTCAAAATGATTTTGCAAAAACAATAAAAGCTACTTGGAAATATATATTTGAAGATTGGTTTAATCAAAGTGATTATATATTTGATGAAGATAAGATGGATTTTGAGTTTTACGATGAAAGGTGCCACTTTAGAAAAGATACAGTTATGGATATTTATGTTCCTGTATTAAAAAAATAGTTTTTTAATTATATAAGTTTATAGGTAAAAAGAGCAATATTTAAATTGCTCTTTTTATTACTCAAAATATAGCTATAGCAATATTAATGAATTATTATTTATCTATCTCTTTATAATTTAAATACGTTTAATTCACATATAAATAGTTCTATCAAGATTATTTCTTCTATACTATAAATAAGTAGTAATTTAAAAGTTCATTAATTGTATTTTTTAAAGGAGTGGATATTTAATGTACAAAGAGTTATATGATATTCCAGGCTTCAAGAATTGGAGAGTAATTAAAAAAGTAAATGAAGGATGGTCATCTGATTTAAAGTTTTATATAGAAGATTATGAAGGAAATAAGCTACTATTACGTGTTAATGATATATCTAATTATGATAACAAAATAAAAGAGTTTAAATTTATAAAAAAGTGTAATGTATTAAAATTTTCAATGTCACAAGCTCTAGAAATTGGTATTTGTAATAATAATAGCAATGTATATATGATATTAACATGGGTAGAAGGATTTCCTCTAAATAATGTAATTGGTAATTTAAATAAAAATGAACAATATAAACTTGGCCTGCAGGCAGGCAAAATACTAAACGAAATACATTCACTAGAACTTAATCTATCAGACAATTTAATTTACTATAGTAAAAAAAATAAAATCTTAGATGATCTTTTTACATATGAAAATAGCATAAATCGTGTAAAAGGAGATAAATTCGCAATAAATTTTGTTAAAAACAATATTAAAAAAATTAATTCGTCAGATACAGTATGTAGGCATGGTGATTACCACGTTGGAAATTTGATTTTAACTCCATTAAATACAATTGGAGTTATTGATTTTAATAGGTGTGGATATGGAGATAGATATGAGGAATTTCAAAGAGTACAAAGTTTTAATGTTGAGGCTAGCATTCCATTTTCAATTGGCCAAATCCATGGATACTTTGATGGAAATCCTCTTCTAGATTTTTGGAATGTTCTCGCTGTATATGTAGCTTATAACTCATTAGGTTCAATAATATGGGCTGAAAAATTTGGCCAAAATGATATCGATGAAATGAAAAAACGCTGCCTTAATACTTTTAATGACTACAGTAACTTCAAGGAAATTGTACCTAAGTGGTATCAACTTAATAGTGAAAAATATTTATAATTTTTTATAATAAAAAGCAAAGTGTTAATATGTATAATTTTTAACGCTTTGCTTTTTTAATTTTCATATAAAAATTTTAGTTATACATTACTATTCCAGTTAGTATAACTCCAACAAAAACCATAACAACTGTGCTACAAATCGTTACCAAGTTTTTAACTTTAACTTTATTTGTAAATACTTTTTCAATTACTGTATAAATACCTATTCCAATAAGTCCTCCAACAGTATTTGTAATTATATCAGTTGTATCCGTAGCCCCTAACCCTAGTATATACTGAACACATTCAAATGCTAAACTTGTCCCAATTATGATGTAAATAAAACATAAAATACAAACCCCGCAATAAATAAATTATTAATTATATTTTTCATTTTAAACCTCCCTCGATGTTATATTTTACCAAAAACTTATTGAAAAAGATAATGTTTCAGATTTAAAAAGTTCCCTCATGTCGCATTTATATAAAGTTTCATTAGTTATTTTTAAAATCTAACTTACATACTAAATAATAGTATAATTAAATATATCAAGTTTTTGGAATTAAGTATTATCAAATAGTAAAAGTTTTAAGGGGGAAGTAATGAAAGAAATTAAGATTTGGAAGATGGCTCTAATATGGTTTGGAACAACCTTTTTAGTCTCTTTGGGAGAAATATTATATTCGTTATCAAGTTTTGGTATGGCATTAAGCAGTATACAATTTGCTTTTATTATGTTTTTATCAATTCTAGTCATGACATTAATATCAGGAAAGGTAAATTCAAACTTAGTAAAAGAACGATTTTATAACTTCAAAAAAGTCTCTAATACAAAAGAAATATTAAAAGTGGTATGTACTCAGATATTTTTATCTTTTGGTCTAGCTAATTTAAGTATTGGAATTTTAGCAATTTCTAATCAAAACAAAGCTTTAGAACTTCTAAATGATTCTTGGGGAAATCCAACTACTTTTATGGACTTGATACTTCTTCTTATTGTATTGATAATATTAACTCCAATTTTAGAAGAAATAGTTTTTAGAAGAGTTCTTTTTAAAAGACTCAACATGAGATTTAGTTTTATTTTTTCATCAATTGTATCTTCTTTAATATTTGGTATTGGTCACGAAACTTTAGGTATATTAGGAGCTATTGCTTTTGGTATTGCTTGCTGTGTACTATATAAAAAATATAATAATTTAGTGGTACCCATCTCAGTACATTCACTAAATAATTTATTCGCAGGTATTTTTACAGCTATAAGTTATTTTACTGGTACATTAAATATAAAGGTAACTAATATTACTAATTTTGAGATTGCATTTTATTTAATATCTGGTGGATTAGTTACTCTAATAGGTCTAGTAATCTTTATTAAATTTATTATTAAAAATAAGAGATATCTAGTATCAAAATAAACAATATAAAAGAGTTCCCTCTTGTCGCATTTAATATAAAGTATTTAAAGAAAGGCGTTATCTTATTTATAGATAACGCCTTTATAAACTTAATTTATGGGATAAGTCTATGTCTATCTCTTGTTATAAGAGTTGCTTCTCTTACATTTTCAAGTCCTAATATTTTACTAACGATTCTTTCTAACCCTATTGCTAATCCACCATGTTTAGGAACCCCATATTTAAATATCTCAGTATAACTTAAATAGTTTTCAGGATTTAAATCTTTATACTTGATATTATTTATTAACATATCATAATCATGAATTCTTTGACCTCCCGTAGTGATCTCAATTCCTCTAAATAGTAAGTCAAAGCTGTGTGTTTCATTTTCTCCACATGGCATAGTATACATTGGTCTCTTAACCCTTGGATAGTGAGTTACAAATATAAAATCACTTCCTAATTTTTCTTTAGCATACTCGCATAGTAATTTTTCTGCCTCTGGGTCTAAATCATTTTCTAAATTCGTTTTATTGTATTCTTCCTTTAAAATCTCTATAGCCTTACTAAATTTTATTCTTGGAATACATTCATTTATATTGGGAAGTTCTACATTTAGTAAATTTAGATATTTTTGAGTTTCTTTTTCTAGCTTATTTATTATAAACTTCAATAACTCTTCTTCTAAATTCATAATATCTTCTTCATTTTCAATAAATCCAAATTCTAAGTCCATACTTACATATTCATTTAAATGTCTGTTTGTATCATGTTGCTCAGCTCTATAAACATGCCCAATTTCAAATACTCTTTCAAATCCAGCCGCAACCATCATTTGTTTATAAAACTGTGGACTTTGAGCTAGATATGCTTTATTTTCAAAGTACTTAACTTCAAATACTTCGGTTCCTCCTTCTGCTCCTTCTGAAACAAGCTTTGGTGTAAATATTTCAGTAAAACCTTTACTAATCAAGTATTCTCTAAACCCTTTAACGATTGTATTTTGTACTTTAAAAATAGCATTAATTTTTTCATGTCTTAAACTTAAAACCCTGTTATTTAGCATGGTAACTAGATTTATATTTAAATCTTCTTTATTTATTTCAATTGGCAACTCATCTTTACATTTACTAATTACCTCAAAGTTTATAACTTCAATTTCAAAGTTATTTAGTTTATTGTTACTCTCTTTTACTATACCTTTTATAGATAAAACTGATTCTAATTTTATATCTTCTAGATTAACTAATTTATTATCAATAACACATTGAACTAATCCAGTTCTATCTCTTAATATTACAAATGTTATTGATTTTAAATCTCTTATACGGTGTACCCATCCTTCAATTTCAACTTCATTTTCTATATAATTATTCAATTTATTTATCAAAATTCTTTTCATTTTATTAATCCTCCTTATAATTTAAAAGCATTAAAAAAGCCCCTTGAGATATTAATCCCAAGGGGCGAAAGTTCGCGGTACCACCCTTTTTGACTTATATTATAACTTTATCAAGCAAAATAGTTCCATAGAATGGGCCCTATTCTATAATAATAAAAAAAGCTTTCACTTCTATAATAGAAGTGAAAGCTATGTTCACGGTGCCATTCTACTTGACTAAAGTTAAATAACTCTAAGTCATCTCTTATTACATATAACGGTGTAACCCGACTCATCCTACTTTATTTCAGATAAGTTTCTCTGGGATGTCTTTCAATATTTCTTTTCTCATGGAGCTTTCACCGACCTCCACTCGCTTTGGATACTTAGTAAATATTTACTCTTCCCTTCACTGAATTTTTAATATTATTTTACATTATAGTATGCCTTTTATTTTAAAATGTCAATCATTATTTTTGTAAAATGTATATTAATTTATACATACCCCTACTCAAAATATACATCCTTATATAAATCTCCAGCTAAATCTGCTAGCTTATTTTTATCTATAACTTTATATCCTATTTTATCTTTATCTAGAATTTTCTTTTCAATAAATGAATTTAAAGTTCTTAATAAATGTCTATAACTACTTCCTAAATTTTCTGCTACTCCTGCTAGGCTTTCATCAAAATCTACATATTCTATTTCAGAATTAGGTTGTATTATTAACTCATTTATATAGCTTGCTAATCTATTTTCTAATGGATACATTAAGTTTATAGAACTACTCGTACTTATATCAGCTAACTTTCCTGCTAAGCGTAAGCAAGAAAACCTCAAAAACTTACAGTCATTTATAAGCTTGACTCTAGCTATATCCATTGGTATTGCTAAACAATTACATGTACTTAATGCTTGCAATGTCCCTGAAGCTACTTCTTCATTTATAAATTCCAAGTCTCCTATAACTCCAAGTGAATTATAAAAACTAAGAAGAGATGATTTTCCATTTGGTAGTGTTTTAAATACTTTAGCCTTTCCCTCAACTAAAAAAAGAAAGTATTCTAGATCCTCACCTTCTCTACATAAATACTCGTTTTTTTCAAATCTAAGAAGTTTCATGTCATCGCTCATATCTTTTTCAAATAATTCATCTATTTTCAATTTATTATAAAATGTTTTTATAATAAATTTGTCATCTATTTTTTTCATAAAAAATCCCCCCCTTTCATAAATGTACATAAAAAATTATATCTCTATATATGACATATGTCATTATTAATAATTTCTTTCTATGTTATATTATTTATTAATCTAGTATGGAGGTAAAATATATGAATTATTTAATTTCAATTTTAACAGGTGTAGTTTTATCTATAATGGTTGTTTTAAATGGGGATCTTGGGAATGCAACTGGAAACTATATTTCTAGCGTCATCATACACTTTGTAGGTCTTATTGGGATTATAATATTACTTGTGGTAACTAAGTCTAAGATAAAAAACCTTAAGGGAATACCTTTTTACATGTTCTCAGGAGGGCTTATAGGTATATTAACTGTACTATTTACTAATATTAGTTTTACAAATCTTGGAGTATCACTGACTGTTTCATTAGCTTTATTAGGTCAATTAGTTACATCTATTGTTATAGATCACTTTGGATACTTTGGTTTGGAAGTTAATAAATTTGAAAAGAAAAAAACAATAGGGTTCGGAATAATAATATTAGGTATTTTTATTATGACATTGTAGGAAGAGGGGTATTATTTATGTTTTATATACTAATAGCTATACTATCTGGAATTGCAAATGTAATTTCAAGATCTGTTAATTTTGCTCTATCTAAAAAATTAGGAGTTTATCAAAGCACACTATTTAACTACATATTTGGTCTTGCTGGATCAATATTAATATTATTTATAAGCGGAGAAACTTCTAAATTATTTGCATCTACGTCTTATGAGGCTAATTGGTTTGCTTATACCGGCGGACTTGTTGGTGTGGCAATAGTATCTTTACAGGTATTTTTATCATCAAAGGTTTCATCATTTTATTTAACTTTATTATTATTTGTGGGGCAATTATTTACTGGTATAATTTTAGATTTCATATTGTCTGGAAAAATATCTATTTGGCAAGTTGTTGGAGGTATATTAGTTATTGTAGGTCTTGCTTACAATCTATATATTGATAGAGTTGAAGAAGTTAAAGTCGTATCTGAGTAAAGATACGGCTTTTTTAAATTAAATACTGAATATAATAATTTTTAAAATTAAAATCTAAAAAATAATAAATAGGAAATAATATAGAAAGGTTTAAGAAAGATTAAACACTTAAAATAAGAAAATATCACTACATCTAAATTTAACCCTACTTAAAATATAAAATCATTAGATTAAATAAATTTAGAAGAAGAGGTGTAATTATGAATCAAGTTATAACGAAATATAATCTTAAATTTTTCCCATTGCTTTTATCAATGGCTTTACTGTTAATCATATTTAAAATTGACTTAATTGTCCCAGATAATACAGGAATGTATATATTAAAGATTTTATCAGTACCTGCACTATCAGTTATTAGCTTATTTATTGCTTTTGGAAAAGATGGCCTAATAGATATATTTTCAAGACCTATAAAACCGTTTAAAAATATATGTGTATGGTACCTTGTTTCACTTTCTATTAGCTTTGTATCTGGGTATGTATTAAAGTTTATTTTTTATTTTGATTTAAAATCAAACCCTGGAACTGAAAAGCTTATGGAAACATTTATATCTTTACCATTTGTTTTGCTATTTGAAGAAGTAATAAGTATTTTTGTTCTTTTAGTTGTTGCAAATCTTCTATTTAAAATAACTAAAAATTTATTATTATCTCAAATAACTGGAGTTGTATTAAGTTCAATATTTTTTGGCTTACTTCATTATTCTACTTATTTTAGTGGAGATATGTTGCACACACTTATTCATATTATTTTCATTCAAGGATTAATTAGGATATTTTTTAATTTAGCTGCATTAAGATCAAATAGTATTATTGTTCCATGGATTGTACATGTTATATTTGACTATACAACTTTTGGTATAGGCGCTCTTTCCGCATTATTGTTATTTATGTAAGTAAACATTAAATTAAAATATAAAAAACCCTATACAGATAAGTGCATAGGGTTCTTTTTATATTTTAAAGTCCGTATTTTAACTTAAGACTAATTTTCTTCTATAATATCTGGAAGTCCTATTGTAAACTTACTTCCTTTATTAATTTCACTTTCAAGCTTAACATAACCTCCGTGAAGATCTGCAATATATTTAACAAGAGTAAGACCTATTCCGCTACTACTTGCTTTAGTTGCTCCATTTCCTTCTACTTGAGAGAACCTTTTAAATATAAATTCCTGGTCTTCCTTTGAAATTCCTATTCCTGTATCTTCTATGGTAATCTCAATATTTTTCGCAACTTCTTTTATATATACTCTTATTTCTCCACCTTCAGGAGTAAACTTTGTTGCATTTGCTAATAAATTTATTATACATCTTTCTATTTCTGTCTCATCACATAAAATAGTCTTTTCTTCTATTTCAGGGTCAATTATCAAAGTCAAACCCTTTCCTTCAATAAACTTACTCATATTAAGTGCTGCTTCTTCAACAATATATACAATATCATTATTTTTTTTATAAATTTTATACTGTCCTGTTTCTATTTTAGAACTATCTATAATATCATTTATTATCTTTAATAAATTATCACAGCTTTTACTTATGATATTCATGTATTTTTGAGACTTTTCATATGTTAAATTTTCATTAAAGTTATTTATAAGTTGAACTGTTGATGATATAACATTTATCGGAGTTCTCAGCTCATGTGATAAATTTACAAAATAGTTATTTTTAAATTTTTCTGTTTGTATTATATCTTCACTTAATTTTTTATTTTCTTCTAACTGTTTATTTAAACTCATAGTTTTTTGATTTACTAAATTATGTAATATTTTAACATAATTAAATATATAAAATACTATTGCTCCGAATATAAGTATGTACATTAAATAGGCTACCGGAGTTTTCCAAATTGGATTTTTAACTCTTATATTCATACTAGTTTCTTCTGTTAAACTTCCATGTCCATCTCTAGCCCTTAATTTTAAAGTATACCTTCCTGGATCTATTGACTTTATATCTAAACCACTCTTATGGTCTACATATATCCAATCTTTATCTATACCTTCAATCATATATTCATAAGTTATATTATTTAAATTCTCATAGCTTGGTAAAAAGTAGTCTATAGATAAATTTTTATCATTATAATTCAATAATATTTCGTTACCATCATAATCAATCTTATTTTTACCTATAAATATATCCCCTATTACAACTTTATTTTTATTTGACTTAGGAGTTTGTATATCATTAGGATTAAAATATACAAATCCATCAGTACTACCAAATATAATGTTTCCTTCTTTTGTTTTTAGGTTTGAATTTAAATTAAACTGATATCCAATTATTCCATCCATTTTTGTAAAGTTTGTTACCTTATTTTCTTCTATATCAAGTTTATTTAATCCCTTGTTAGTACTTATCCAAATATCACTATTATTATCAGTTACAATTGAATTTATAAAATTATTAGTAAGTCCTTCGGATGTAGTATATGCCTTAAATTTTTTTGTTTTTTCATTAAATTTACTTAATCCTACATTAGTTCCAATCCATAAGTTTCCTGAAGAATCAAAGTTCATACAGTTTATATCATTACTTATTAAGGAGTTTTGATCATTAATTTCGCTTGTATATTTTTCTAAAACCCCTTTTTGTTTATCGTATTTAACTAATCCCATTCCAATTCCACCTAGCCATAAAATATTGTTATCCTTATAGTCTGGTAGTATATATCTTATTCCTCCAGGATTAATTTTAAATTTTGTTAAATTATCATTGAAATAATTTTTTTCTCTTGTATTTATATTAAGAGAAATAAAATCAGTTGTAGTAGCTATCCAAATTAAATTTCCATCACTATGAATATAACTTACCTCTGAAGAATATCCGCCTTCAATCAAGTGGTTTTCATATGAAAAATCATTTGTATCAAATGACACTATACCTTTATTTGTTACCGCAACAATTTCGTCACTCGTTATTTCAAATAAATATTTTATATACTGTGATCCCAATATTTCATTATTGCTAGATAAATCTATATTTTTTATAAAACTTCCTTTTTCTATATCATAGATATATATGCCATCATACTTAGTAGCCACCCAAAAATATTTGTCATGAATTAACACAGACACTATGTTTTTATCATATAAAAATCCTTTATTGTTTTCATATTCATAATTAGTATAAAATTGAGTCCCTTTATTTAATATGTTTACACCTTTATCTGTACCTACCCATATTGTTCCGTTAAAATCTTCATAAAAACATGTTATAGAATTACTATTAAGAGAATTGCTTTTTCTGACATCTTTTTTAAATAATTCAACAGTTTCATTATCAATTAAATATTTTATTATACCATTGCTACTCGATATCCACATATTACCTTTACTATCACTTAAGATAGATCCATTGTTATTTATGTTCTCATAAATTCCTTCTCCATCATAAACTTTTTTAACTTTATTTTCTTTTAAATTAAATTCTTTTACTCCTTTAGTATCAATAAACCATGCTGATTGACGCTTGTCTTCTTTTAAATTGTAAATAAAGATACCATCTTTTGTTGAAATCCACACATTTCCGAGTTTATCAAACTCTATATCATAAATAAAAAGCTTATTACCTTTTATTTCATTTTCACTGTATTCTACATTTAGATTTTTTTTATCTATTATATTAATTCCAGAGGTGGTTCCTATCCACAAATTATTTTTATCGTCATCTTCTAAGCATTTTATATATGAGTTTGTTAATGAATTCTGATTAGTTTTGTCATAATCTAAAACTTGTATTTTTAGATTTTTAATGTCTACTTTAAATAGCCCCCGATCAGTTCCTACCCACATAATGTTATTATCACTTAGCAAAGCAGTTATCTTTAATTCTCCTAAATTAAATTCATCATTTTCCAAATCTTTCATTCTTATGATTTTTCCAGTTTCTCTCTCTAAAAAATCTAAACCGCCATCTGTTCCTATCCATATATTACCATTTTTATCTTCTTCTATAATATTTATATAACTTGAACTTAATCTATCTTTACTATTAGTATTACAATTGTATATTTTCAAACGTTCTCCATCAAATCTATTTAACCCATCTGTTGTTCCTATCCACATATATCCTTTACTGTCTTGATAAATTGATGTTACTTGTTCATTTGAAAGACCCTGATCAATAGAAAAATGTTCAAAATTCCCTACATTTAATACTTCTGCTGATATTTTTGCAGGTAATAAAATACTTAGAATTAATCCTAGTAATATAATTACTAATAATTTAAATCTCATGCTTTTGCGCCCCCAAATTTTAAAAATGTAGCAATTTTAATATTCAAAATTTATATAGTATATAATATTTATTTTTCTAAAAATATTATATTAAATATTCCTAAGATTTTCAAAATAAATTTAAAAATTTATTTTATGAATATATAAAAAAATCAAAAAAATTCTAATTCAAGAGATAAATTTCACTTTAGAGTGCTAATTTTACATTATCTTTACATAAATATTAAGTGAAAAATCATCATATTTCGAAAAAAAGAACTAGCATATTATTAGATTCATACTAGTTCTTTTTCCATATTTTCTATTTTTTAGATAGTAATACTTCTTATAGTTTTTTAATTACATTAAAAGCTGATTCATTTATTAGTTTTATTCTGACTTAATTTCTACTTTTTCACTCCAAGACCCTGATATTTTACCAATTTTACTTATATTTATATTTAAAGTAACTGGATAGTTTATAGGATCAAATCCAGCAAATGTAATAGTACCTTCATTGGCAGATCCAACTTGTCTTATTCCAATGTCAATAGGCTTATTATCCTTCATTAACTCAAAAGGTAAACCGTCTTTAGACTGTAAAAATTGAACTTGTGATACTTTATCAACTTTTTTGCCTTCATAAACCTCTTTCCCTAAATTCACCTCCGGAACATCTACTTGTTTCTCATTCTCTACACCATCAGACTTTAAATCTAGACCTTCTGTATCATACTCAATAGGAACTAAATTTCCGTTCTCAGTTTCTATCTTATAATTTACAGATATTCGGCTTTCAGAAACGTATAACCCCGTTAAATGCACAATAATGTCTTTATCTTTAATTTTGACATCTAATGGTTTAAATTTTCCATCCTTTGTAGAATCTACTATAGATCCATCTTCACGTACTAATCCTTGATTTACAACATTGTCTTCTAGTACTTGCTGTGAAAATAAGTTGTATGCAGCCATTGCAACTCCAGATCCACCGACAACTATCAATAGTGATGCAGCTGCTGCTGTACCAAATTTTTTCATTTTATTCATATTATTGAATCTTCCTTTTATTATGTTTAATTTGCTTTTTCTCTCTAATTTTGAATTAAATGTATCCCACGCTACTTCAACATCTATTTTATTTTGTAAGTTTCCATGATTTTCTAAGCTAGTTCTATAATCATTAAGTTCTACTAATTCATTAAATTTATGTTGGCAAACTTCACATCTATCTAAATGCTTTGAAACTTGTTCCATCATATCTAAAGGCAGTTCTCCATCTATATAAGCCTGTAATTCCCCACTTTCATAACATTTCATATGTTTACCTCCCTTTTCTTTCTGTGTAGATTTTTTTAAATTTCTTTTGAGCCCGTACAAGCATAGTTCCAATAGAAGACTTTTCCACACCTAATATTTCAGCTATTTCTTTATATTTAAATCCTGAGTATCTTAAAATTAAAATTTTCTTATCTTGCTCTCGCAAATCATTCATTGTACTTCGCACATCTTCTATTTCTTCTTTCTTAATGTATTTATCATCTAATGTTTGTATATCTATCGGTTCTAAATTTAAACTTGCTTTTTCTATCCTTAATTCATGCCTTTTTTCTGATCTAATGTGATTATATGAGCTGTATATAGCTGTTTTAATAAGCCAAGCTTTAATATTCTCAATTTCTTTCCAGTTTGTTTTATATAGCTGTATAAATACATCTTGAGCGATAGACTCTGAAACTTCTTGATTTTTAATAATCTTCATAACGTATTTAACTACATATGTATAGTGTGTCTTGAAAATTTCTTCAAATGTCATAATTACAATAATCACCTCCTAATGTTGCTGATATATATCAATATTTTCAATCTATTTTCTATAGAAAAATCTTGCTACTAACCTTTTGGGTGTTACATATATATAGAAACCACTTTCATATTTTTTATGACACTTTATTTAATTTTAATTATTTTCTTTTATATATTTAGCATCTGTAATCTATTTAAACAATTATTGTATCAATTTTTAAATTAAACTAATACTACTTAATTTGTGTAAAAGCACCTTATATAAATACTACTCATATATTGTTATTAAATCTATAAAAGGAGTGATATATATGTATAATACCCAAAATCAATATCCATGGCCTTATTTCCCTAATATGCAAATGTTTAATATGTTCCCCTATCCTTTCTGGGCCTTTCCTCAAATGCAAAATATGAATCCCTATAGTTTTTTCGGAAATTCATCAATGTATAATCAAGGATTTCAAAGACCGCTTCCTCAATTGAAGGATTATGGTCCTAATCCATTTGTAATTAATATTGAAAATGCTACTGATCAAAATAATACTTTTCGTACTGCTTTATGGACAGGAACTGATTTACAAGTTACATTAATGAGTATAGATGTTGGAGATGATATAGGCTTAGAAGTTCATGAAACTGGTGATCAGTTCATACGTATTGAAGAAGGTCAAGGACTTGTTAAAATGGGAGATAGCAAAGATAAATTAGATTTTCAAAAAATGATTTATGAAGATTATGCTATCATGATACCTGCTGGTAAATGGCACAATATAATTAATACAGGAAATAAACCGCTTAAATTATATGCTGTATATGCACCTCCTCAGCATCCACATGATACAGTACATCAAACTAAATCAGATGCAGAATTAGCTGAGCAAAACTCTAGATACTAACTAAAGTTAATTTAACTAACATTAATATTCAAATCTAACTATATTAACTTAGACTACTTAGTAATTTCATTAGGAGTAAAAAACCACATATTCTAAATATGGTTAGTTAAAATTTTAATATAACTTTTTAATTGTAAAACTGTACAAAAACAATAAAATAACTATATAAAAACTTAGTTTTTATATAGTTATTTTATTGTTTTTATTTTTATTTAACTTAAATAATCTTTTAAAGCAAGTATATACCTTAATCTTTACCTAATTATAAATTAAAATTTTATTTAATGTCGATATTTGTATTTAAAATTCAATTGATATATATTACGTTTAACGATATACTTTTATTACGGTTACTGATATATCTTTAACCGTAATAAAGTGAGGTGATACTTTGAAGGATAATATTAAAGGTGGAGCTCTAACAGAGGTAACACTATATATTTTATTAGCACTATATAACCCTAACCACGGTTATGGAATAATGCAATTTGTTGAAGAAAAAACTAATGGCCGTTTAATCTTAGGCGCAGGTACGTTGTATGGAGCAATAAATACACTTGTAGATAAAAAATGGATACAACTTGTTAGTGAAGAAAAGAAGAAAAAAAATTATCTAATTACAGAATTAGGAAAAGAGATTGTTAATAAAGAATTAAAAAGATTAAATGATGTTTTGGAACTTGCTAACCAAATAGTTAAGTAAAAAGGGGTGTAATTTGTTATGAATAAATCAAAGATCTTCTTTGATATTGAAAAGGAAACTAAGTGGCTTAATAGCTTAGCAAAACAGGGATATAGATTGACTGGTAAGAGTGCTTTCACATACAGTTTTAAACCGTGTGAAAAAGATGCTTACATTTATCAAGTTGAAAAAAGGAAGCCTTTTACTTCTGATGAAAATTTAGATTATATAAATTTTATATCTAATTTAGATATTAATACGGTAGCTATTCAATGGGGTTGGTTTTACTTTGAAAAAGAAAATGATGGAAAAGAGTTTGAGATATTTTCAGATATTCCATCAAAAATATCTCATTATAAAAATCTTATTTTTACACTTTTAATAATAGGCTTTTTTAGTTTTTGCATTTTTAATAATTGTTTAAATTCACCAATAGGATCACAAGGACCCTATATATTTAATATCTCATTCCCACTTATAGCAAACCCCGTATTGATGGCTGCTGTAGCTTTTACAATTATAAAATACTTTATTAAAATTTATAGATTAAAAAAGAAAAGACTCATAAATGAGTAAGTAAACTTTTTATTATAAAAACCGTATCACTTTATTGTAATACGGTTTCTTAATGTTTTATAACATTTTAGAGTTTTTATAAAAACTCCTTAATTTGCTTTATCAAATCTTCCTTGTTTTCTTCTAGCTGAACTACTCTATTTACATTAGCTCCAGATGGATGTGGAAATCCTTTAAGAATCTGTCTTTTATCGATAATTCCATCTTCTGATAGCTTATTCAGTACTTCTTCAACAGCTTTTCCTAGAGGTATTATTAATATATCTTTAAAATTTTCAATGCTTTTAAGTTCTTTAATAAAATTATCATACACATATTTCATTAAAAACTCACTTTTTAGTAATTTAGGTGTATGCCCTGAGTAATTCTGCTTTTTTACAAATACGGGATATGGTATCAATGATACAGTATGTAGCAAATAATCTTTGTCCTCAAACAATGCTGAACAACTATTTATGCTTAGGGCATCGTTAAGTCTGATATAATCTAGCATACTAATTATATTTTTTCTCAAACCTCCACTAAATCTACCTGCTACTTTACATTTATATTGTATTTCTTCTATATCTGTTCCTAGTTCTAACTCTTTTCTAGCAGTTGAAATAGCTGTACTCATTTGCTGAAATCCAGGTGTTATACCAATAATAAATACCTTGGCTTTTGGGTTCAAATACTCATTATGTGGAGCATAATATATTTCTATATTACCTTCTCTTTCTATAAGAAAATCATCTATCAATAATTCATCTTTTCCATATTTATCTTTTATCGGAAGTCTTTTTATAACTTCTTTATATTCATATAGTGTTTTTTTCATATGCCCCTCGCTCTCTGTATTTTATTGATTACTGTCATTTTTTATGTTCTTTATCAATTATATATTATTTTTACCGTTGGTTATTATATGATTCAGAATTAAATATTCAAACTAAACTAATTTTCTATTTTAAGCATATATTTACTGTATTTTTCTTTATAAAAATTAAAATCATCATCGTTCTTAAATGCTAAATCTACCCATTCATCATTACATAAATGGTATACATATCCTTTTTCTTTGTGTACTATATAATAATCAGCCATTCCTTTTAAACTATTAACTACTTCTTCCTCAATTAACTCCCTTATTAATTTCTTGTATCTTATATCTTTAACCTTGCAACTAGTATAAAAATTGTGTACTTTTTGAATCCCTACTTCACTTGATTCTCCTAAATCTGTAACTATGCAATTAAGGTTTTTTAATACAGTTTTATTGAATATATATTGATTTATTCTTACATTTGATTGAGTATATGTAGGTTCACAATATAAATCTTTACATTCATATTCCCCATCTTCATTTTGTATAATCTCCCATTGATATTCATCATACTTATTTATTACAAATAATATATTATCATTATCATTAAATAAATCCTTAAAAATATGTAATGCTCTTATATATACTCTTTCTAAGGCTTTTTTGTCTTCAAAAATTGATTCTTCAATGTTATTTTTTAAATCTAGTTCTAAAACGTTTTTGTTGACTTTACAGAATGGCTTATATAATTTTAAATTTTCATATTTATTGATTATGTATTTTTTCAATTCACTCATAACTTATATTCTCCTACGCAAATTTTGTTAATTAGGATGTTTTTCTTATTGAAATCTTATATCCTAGGTTGACTATTAAGTTGTATAAAATATTAGCCTTTGATTTTCTTAATCTAATAGCTATTGATTTTAAAGAATAAAAATTTCTTCTAAACCACATATATCCTTCAAACAACTCATCTTTGCTCATATTCTTAGGTTTAAATGCTACTTTTGTCTTTCCATTGTAATATGACCAATCATCCGTTAATAATCTATCCTCTTCTTTTAATTGATAATATAATGGAGTCTTTGGAAGTGGTGTTAATATACTAACTGTAACACCGTCAATACCTAAAAAATTACACATATCTAAAGTTGTTTTAAATACTTCAGTTGTATCAGTATCAAATCCAAATATGATTCCTGCTTGTATGCAAATTCCATATTTATGAACAGAGTCTATTAAATCTTTATATTTATCTACGTTGTTCAATCCTTTATTTACACTATTTAAAGTTTCTTTTGAAAAAGATTCTAATCCTACAAAAAAGTAAATACATCCTGCTTTTTTAGATAACTCCAATAATTCCTCATTATTGCATCTTTCTAGTGTAACCTGTGCTGCCCACTTTTTATTTAACTTACTAAGCTCTTTTAATAGTTCTTTTGCATATTCAATATCTCCAAAGAAATTATCATCCCAAAAAACAAAAAACTTACTTTTTATGTTCTTAATATCATCTATTACTTCATTTATAGGCCTTTTTCTAAATGAATCTTTATATATTTGTTTTAGATTACAATAAGAACAACTATATGGACATCCTCTTGTTGCAAAAACGGCACCTTTAGTAAGCCATCTTCTTTTTATTAAATCTCTTCTTGGTATTGGAATTCCTTCTAACGATGGAGTATTTAAACCTTCATATTCATTTTTGTAGTTTCCATTATAAAATTCTTCCAAAAATAATGGCCAACTTTCCTCAGCCTCCCCTATAATCAATACATCGCAATGTTCTTTTGCCTCACTTGGTAATAATGTTGGATGAGGCCCTCCAAAAACAACCTTACTCCCTTTGTTTCTAAACTTTTTTGAAATTTTATAACAATGAGGTGCATTTGCAGTATTAACCGTAATTACAACTAAATCAAAATCTTTTTCAAAAGGTATCTTCTGATTGTACTCATCTATTAGTGTAATTTCATATTTACTTTCATCAATAAATGCTGCTAAATACGGCATTGTTATTTGTATAAAGTTATTTATTTGCCTTTTTCTAAATCTATGAATCTCCTTATTTTCAGGAGTTATCATTAAAATACTTTTTCTCATGTACCCCTCCAAATGATCTATTATGTTAATTTCCATTTATTGTAATATTTATTTTGTACATATTATATCATTATACTTATCATAATAAAAACCGCATCACATTATTGTGATGCGACTCTACGTTATATTCCCATAATATCTATATTTTACACTTGTATTACTCATAATTAATTTTCATATTTTTACTATCAAAGTAAACTAAATCTCCTTCACTAAAGTTCCAAACAGCTTGAAATTTAGTCGGCCTATTTACTCCATTAATTACCTTATAATCACTTGTAATAGCTGACCATTTTTCATAAGTATTAGTATCTGAAGATAGCCTCTTCTCATCTACAAAGTGAGTCATTTCATAATTTTCATTGAAGTAAAAAGTCCCTGTAGTTTTTGTTCCATTTTTTCTTATTGTTGCCTCAACACTATAATCATCAATTTGCTTATACGTAATATTTTCTTGAAGAGCAAGACTTGGATGCATCATACATTCTGATAAATATGAAGAGTCAATAATATCAAATTTAGTATTAAAAAGTGTTATGTGCTTTGCAATTATACCTTTCATTGTTGCCTTTCCATCTTTGCAAATATCTATACCTTGAAATGGTATTCCAAACATTTTTGAATCAATTAATGCTACTCTCGTAGGATCTTTTACAAAATCATATACTGTATAATCAATTTTTACATTAGGCTTATTAGCTCCCATAGAAAATTCTACATCCTTGAAATCAAATTTAACTATACTCGCACTTTCAATTCCTACGTATCCATTTTTAATAAAATATTTCTGTATAACTTCTGGAAGAGTTTTTAAATCATCCTCAGCGATTATACTCTTCGGAATTTTATTTTCCTCAGAAAGTTCTCCTACAATACTTCTATATTCCTTTTTAACCGGAGAATATGGAATCATTAAGTAAACAATAATAAATACAAGTAAACTAAAAATTACTCTAATCACTATTTTTCTCCCCTTTTTCATATTAATTTATCTCCCTACTCAAAACTTCCTATATTTTTTTCTAGCTTTTTCATAACTAACAACATACTATCCAATTCTTCTTCTGTTATTCCATCATATAATCTTTCTATAAATGATTCTTCTTTCTCTTGTCTATTCTTAAAATATTGATAGCAACTATCTGTGAGCGATATTCTTAGAGCCCTGCTATCATTAACGTCTTTTTGTAACTCTACAAAACCTGCTTTTTCTAAATTAACAGAAAGTTTTTTTACATTTTGTCTGCTGTAACCAATTATTTTTGAAACTTCTGTAAGAGTAGGGCTGTTGACTCCACTTCTTATTATTGATATTAATAAAAACCATTGCTTAGTTGTAATTTCACTAAAAACCTTGTCTCCTTCATTTTGAATTCTGTTAGAAAGAAAAAATATTGCTCCAAATATATATGCTTTTTTTCCCATCATTTTATTATCACCTCAAATACGTAACTAGTTACCTTTTAGTGTAAATTAGATCATATATATTGTCAATTTTTTATTTTATCATATAAGTATGTATTAACATTTGCGTAAATACATACTTAACTTATATCTATAAGATTGTTTGATAGTACATGCTATTTAACGAATACAGACCATATAAAACTACTCAACATATTCCAATTTAAATACCCTCTTGATTTTTCCATTAAATGGTAGTATTCTTTATTTATAATACATAGGAATCCGAGGTGTTGGTTATAAATAAAGAACTTATCAAAGGCAGTACTGTTACAGTAATCTTAAACGCTCTAAAAAAAGAACCCCTTTATGGGTATGGAATGATTAAAGAAATTGAAAATAAGTCCCAGGGAGTATTTCTATTTAAGGAGGGGACCTTATACCCTATTTTACATGACCTTGAAAAGAACAAATTTATAGAATCCTTTTGGCATGTAGAAAATGGTAGACGTAGAAAATACTACAAGATTACAACAAAGGGTCTTAAGGAACTAAAGAAAAGAGAAAGTGAGTGGAAAATATTTAGCAAAACAATGGATTTTGTACTAGGAGGGTAAAATGGAAGAAGAAAAAAATAATGTTGATAATTTTTTACAATCTGTATGTAGATTTGTTTCTACTGAAGAACGTGCACAAGATATACAAGATGAACTTAGAGATCATATTGATAGTTATATTGATGAATACATACATGATGGTATGAATATCGAAGATGCAACCTCAAAAGCATTAAAGCAGATGGGAGATCCTTACTATTTAAGTAACAATTTTAAAGAAAACATTTCTAACAATAGAAGAATATTTATAGTTGGATTAACAGTTTCATTTATGGCTATACTTGCATCGGTCAATATATATGGTTATATAAATAACATTTATACCTTTTCAGATATTTTTATGAATCTAGTTTTTATTATTTTAAATATCCCAATTATTGTACTACTTCTTAAAACTCATAAAAAAAGTAAAAAACTAGATACAAGTAATCCCGTTTTTTACATTCAATCATATAAAACATCTACGTGGTACGAAAATATGTTAAAACCTATCAAATGGCTATGTATATTTTCATTTGCAATAAATTTAATTCCTGATTTTAATATTTTTGATTTACTATCTAAAAGTGAAATAATCTTTGAATATTTGAATACAATAACAATTTCAATTATGTACTTAATAATGATTATTGTATTTTATACTGCAAGTCCTAAGTCTCAAAACAATATTATATATCCTGAGGGTATTCTTACATTTGAATCTTTTATTCCTTGGGATAAAATTTCAGCATATAGATGGGTGAAAGAGCATTCTAAAAATAAAGCTATTTATTCTATTGAATTAAAGTTTAAAAAGAAACCTTCATCATACAAGTATTCATTACGTAGCCAACTTATAAAGGTTAGTTCTTCCCAAATAAACTTAGTAGATGAGGTCTTTAAATCAAATGGAATAGACAAACGTCAATGCTTTTAATTAAACTTTTATATGTATAACTATATAAAAGTTATATGTAATTTATTATATTTAAACTTGATTAAAACAATAAAATAACTATATAAAAACTTAGTTTTTATATAGTTATTTTTAATATCAAACTTATTATTTTCTAAAATTATGTTCAATCCAAGTTAATACCTTATTTTAAGTGCAGGTATTATAAGTATAATTTATTTTATCTTAACTTATATTTTTCACTTAATAAATTCGGTATTTCTCTATACTTACTTAAATCATATATTTTTTTTACATCGTCAATTGAATTTGAGAAATTTAAAAATGCAATTGAGCTTAACTGAGAAACCTCAACTAATTTTTTATCTTTTAATATATTTTCAGGTATTTCCTTTGATAAAAATACATCTTCTGAATATAAGAAAATTATATAATTTATTAATGATAACTTATCAGCATTAGATAGTTCATTAAATTTACCACAAAAACGTTCATATCTATCATCACTTGAATCTATGAACATCATAACTATGCTCGTATCCTTTAGTGGAAAAATACAGATATGTAAGTTTTGTATGCTATATTTTCGTTCTTTAAAATATATATCATTTACAATTTCCCCATCTAAGTCTGTTACAAGAGCTATGCTTCCTTGAAATGCCAAAGGTACAACATAGTCTAATTTCTGATGATAAAATTGATAGTATTCTCCATTGCAGTTTAATTTACTTAATCTCTTCGCTTTATCATAATTCCGCTTATATTCATCTAGTTCAACATCCTGAATACTATGCATCTTTCGAATGAAATCTAATGCAAAAGGATTTTTCTCTCCTATTATTTCATATAATGCATGATCATTGGTTCTATTTCCTATATGCCTTAAAAAGTTTTTCATAGCTATCTGTGCTAACATTTTAGGCGTTGCTTCATTTTCATAGTTATCTGGATTTTCATACTCTTGAAAAATTGTACTGTCACACTCTTTACATATTATTTGAAATGTTCCTGCATTTTTAACACCTTTCTCCTCATCTAATAACGGTATATTTATTAATGTATTTGAATAATACAAATATCCATTAGTTGATATGTTTCTCAAACAAAATGCTGGTACTGAGTGTGAATTACAAAAACTAGACTTCTTTTCATTGCAATGTAAACATCTATCTCCTTTAGCTCTTTTTCTTGTTTGTGTCATTATATGTCCAAACTCTTTTTTTCTAGCTAAAGCATCGCTTCCTATCTCACCTTCATATAATCCAAGTTTAAAAAATTCTATTTCTTTCATACTGTACCCCTTTATTAAATAGCTAAAAATACATCTATTAAGTCTTTAAAGTTATTAGATTTAATAGGCATAAAATTAAATATTTTACGTGTAAAAGAAGAAACGTATTTACTTCAAGAGGTTCTTCTTTTTTAATCCTGTATATGAATTCACTTTATAATATCTATACTTAATTATATCATTTAATGCTTTTTTAACTTTATTTAATATTAAATTTTTTTAAGTTCCCTCATGTCGTATTTAGGGTTCCCATGTGTCGTATTTCAAATTGAATTTTATTATTAATTTAATTTGTACTTTATGTCTAAAAATTAAACTTAACTTTATTATAGTATCTAATCTTTTATTAAAAAGAAAAAACTAGTAGAAAATTTAGTTCTACTAGTTCCCTCCTTACATCTTTTCAATTTTAGATTTTTCCTAAATCCTCTACGTTTTTCTTATAGATTCTATCTTTCTTCATATATAAATAAACTCCTAATACTCCTATAGTCATTATTATAAAACACGCTAAAAATGCATATTTCAAATATATATCTGCACAAAACCCTATAACAATGTTTATAAAAGCAGAGAATAAACTTCCTATCATTGAGTAAACTGATAAAATAGTAGCTCTATTCTTACTTATAGATTTATTTTTAATATCTAATACAATTGGTGAAATCATTGATATTAACCCACTTAAAGAACATACTGCAATAATACTTATAAATATATTTCTAGTAAATACCAATACTAACACACATAAAAGCATCATACTTACCATTGTTTTTAAAGTTTTCACTTGGCCAAATTTTTTGCTAATCACATGGGTTTTAAAAGATAACATTGCTAGAAGTTCTGAAAGTGCCGTTATATACCCCAGAAATCTTATATCCACCCCTATACTTTCAAAGTGTAATTGCCCTAAGTTTACACTTATTCCATAGGATATTTCAGATATTATAGCTGTAGATATAACAAATATAAACATTAGCTTTACATTCTTTATATTTTTAAAACTATCTTTAATTATGGATTCATTCTTATTATTAGAAATCTCTATTTCTACATCCTTTGTAAAACAAATAGTAATAATACTTAGACCACATGCAACGACCGTTGCAACTATAGCTGACTCTATGGATATATTTATGAAAAAGAATGATGTTATTGATGAAATAAAAAATGCTAGACTATTAAAGGCTCTATACCTACCAAAAACCTTCTCACTTTCTTCTGAATTGCATGATTTGTATAGAAATGCTATATCACATCCAGAGGTCCCTGATACTCCAATAGCAGTTAATATTGTCTGGAATAAAAATCCTATAAAAGTATTGCAAAATAATAAGCTAAATCTTGCTAAAAAGAATACTACATAGGATATTGTTAGTGTCTTTTTATATCCATATTTATCTGCAAAATATCCCCATGGTATTTCTGTCAGCACTATTATAAATAGTAATATAAATTCTAAAAAGAAAAATTCACTTATTGATAAGCCTCTTTGTGTTCTATATATTAAACTTACAGGACCATAAAATACTAGTCCTTGTAGGAATGATATTAAATACATTAATTTTAGATTTTGTTTCATTGAATTGCCCCCTAGTTATATAAATTTTAACTAATAGGGGCTTAATCTTGCAGATGCATTTTACATCCCTCCGTTTTTTATTTATACAATTTATTATATCAGAATTACAAGATTAAATTGTTCATTTTAATCTAAGATATTACGCTATAAAACAACATAAAAATAACTGTATCAAAACTGAGTTTTAATACAGTTATTTTTATGTTGTTTTATACATTTAACTTATTTTTCCTTTTCTTTAGCTATATTACTAAATCTCAACGTGTTTTTTAAAATACACAATTTTTAATTAATGCTAAATAAATTAAAAATTTGTAGTCTTTTACATCTCATAATTTCAAACTTTTAAAACTATATAATTTATAATTTAAATTTCAAAAGTTCCCATATGTCGTAATTAAAATTTCTTAGTTTTTAAATTTTACCAGAATAAATCCATTTCTTGCTGATGAATCATATCTCCTTCTTCTTCTACCTTGTATTCAGTAATTTTATTTTCCAATGTACCTTTAAAAAACTTATAAGATCCAGCTTTTATTTTTTCAACATCATCTTTATCTAAAGTTATCATAACTGCATCCTCAAATGCCTTTTCCATATATTCATTTTTAAAGTTAATCTCTTTAAAATCCATTTTAACCCTTCTTAAAGTTCCCTTTGTAAATAAACTTTCATCAGGGATATATGTATTACTTACAACTATCTTTGAATCATCATTATTAGTATTCTTTTCTATATCTTTTAGATCTTTCATATCTAAAACTTCCACATCAGCAGAACATTCATCTAATAAAATTTGCTCTTGATTATCATCATTTATCATATCTTTAGCAAAATACTTTCTTTTATCCAAATCTTTAACTATAAAATCAATAGACTCTACTCTTCTGCCTACTTTATTTTCTTTAAAATCTATTTCAAAGCACCCTGTATTGTTAAGCTCTTTTATAGCTGGAACTATAATTCTTCTTTTAAAGTCATTATATCGATCATACTTTCCTTCAATCATTAAAAGTTCTTTAAGCTCGTCCACCTTATAATTTATAATTGATTTTGTCCCACTCCATAATCTTAATAAATCATAAAATCTTTGAGCATTTGGGTTAATTAGTCCAAAAAATATAGCTAAGTTTATAGGTGTGTATCCTGTATCTAAATAGTTTCTTATGTAATTATGAATTTCTTTAGATGCTTCTATTTTAAAAGTTTTTCTAGATTTTATATATTTAAAACCATTTATAAATCCATATTCCCCCCAGCCCTCTTCATCTCTAAAATAAATACTTTGTTTTCTTAAATTAACCAACAAGTTAGAAATTGAGTCAACAGAGCTAGTCTGTTTTTTCTTTATTATAGTTTTAAATTCTTCATGAGATATTTCACATTTAATTACATCATCATTGTTTCTCTGTAATTTATATAAAAGCATTAAAAATATTCTATTCTCTAACGTAGAGATGTTATACTTAGCTTTTATAATTATGTTGTTTTTCATAACTATATTTTTTTCATTTATATTCATCATTATCCTCCACCCAATAATTCATATCATTCCTCTTATAATTTAATACAAAAAATAAATTACGTCAATTTTTTAAAATATGCGTTTTAATATTTCCCATATGTCGTATTTAAACTAAATTAAATACTAACATGACTATTTTCAATTAGTTGATTAACTTTTTCTCCTGCTACATTTAAGGTTCCCATGTGTCGTACTTAGAGTTCCCTCCTGTCGCATTTAAATTTTTAAAGTATACTATTTAAATTTCTATCCTGTCGCATTTAAGGTTCCCATGTGTCGTATTTAAAGTTCCCTCCTGTCGCACTTAAGGTTCCCATGTGTCGTACTTAGAGTTCCCTCCTGTCGCACTTAAGGTTCCCATGTGTCGTACTTAGAGTTCCCTCCTGTCGCACTTAGGGTTCCCATGTGTCGTATTTAGGTTTAATTTTATTAGTAATTCCAATATCTTCAGGTAGGCCTAAATACTATTAAATACTATAAATACTATTTAAATACTAAGTAAAGACTAGTAAAGGTCATTTTTTGTTCTAATCTGATCTAGTCTTAACATTAAAAATAAAAACTCTTAGAAAATTGGTAATATATAAAGATTATATTTTTACTAAAAATAGTTTAATATATATGAATTTGTAGATTAAATGAAATGTATATAGATTAAACATATAAAATTTAAGAATATTGTATATTTATAGTTTATATTAAGATAGAAGATACCCCTAAAAGCTAATGAGGTAGATTTTAAAGAGATTTTTAGATTATTTAGAGTAATTACCTATCAATACAGTTTTTAAAAGCTCTAATTCTAAATATACGGCTATATATAAAAATTTTTATCTACTGATTATGATTTTATAAAATATATTGTAATATATTAATTAGTATTAACTCAAGGGGGATATCCAAATGATAAGGAATTTAAAAAAACTAGATAATATAAAAATAATTGAACTTTTAAAAAACGAAGTTTCTAATATAAACGAGATTGAAATAGAAAATATGATTAACTCTAATAGCTATTGTAAAGTATATGAAAAAGAAAATTCTATTTTAGGTTTTTATATTTTAACTTTTGATAATACAAAAAAAGATTCAAATTTACTGTTATATGTATCAGAATCATATAGAAATAATGGAATAGGTAATAAACTATACTCAAACGTTGTAGATGTTATTAAATCTAGAGAAATTGAAAAAGTTAACATTGAGATTAGAATAGAGAAATATGATACTAGTAGTTTTTTCTTAAAAAAGGGATTCAACAGGTGGTTTGGATACTGTCATATGAATTATAAAGGAGATAAGAAGGATTCAAGTTTAAATCCAATTAGATACAAAGACACCTACTACAATGAATATAAAGAGTTATATGAAAATTGTTTTTATGATATGAGAAAATCATTAAATATACAACCTCATAGAGTACATCCAAGTAGATATGAATTAATAAAAAATCAAGATTATATATTCATGTTATTAGACAAAGATAAAATTATAGGATCTGTCACACTTCTAAATAATGAAATTGATGATCTTATTGTAAATAAGGATTATCAAAATAAAGGTTATGGGAAGAAACTTTTAAATTTTGGAATAAACCATTATATTTCACAAGGGTCTAAGGATGTTTACTTAAGAGTTGCAAATTGGAATAGTAAAGCCATTAATATTTATAAAAATGCTGGATTTAGGATAAATGTCAAAGGAGAATATTATTACTTAGATTTAAATACAAAAAAGCCTGTATAATATATATTTTTAATATACAGGCTTTCATTTGTTTAAATTCATAAGGACTTGTTAAATAAAGGCTTTAAGAGTTCTTACTTATGTATATTTTAAAAGCTTTTATAGCTAAGTACATTGTGTATATTGCAATAATTTTTATAATGAACGATATAAGCATATTAAATAAATTAAAAACAATCATTCCATTCATAGCTAAATCCATAATAAACCCTCCTAATTTACTTTTGTAAGTCGCTTGTTAAGAAGTGACTTTATAGGTTTATATAAAACCAATAAAATTATTAAACTAATGATAACTATTTTAAATATTGAATCATAGCCATAAGAAATTTGAGTATGAATTAAACTAGGATCATCAATTGATTGAATAACGCCTTTTGATGTATTCATTTGAGATGGTCCAATTATAAAAAATGATATAATTCCGATTACGCAAGAAGAAATAACTGATAAAAGTATATGATACTTATAAGAATAATTTTTCACTAAACTCCCCCCCTTCTTTACTAGATATATTACCAGTATAAATATTGGAATAACAACAAAAATAAGAATACTTAAATCTACAAAATACGACGAACAGTAATAAAATTTGAAAATCAAGAATGTTTTTTACTAGTATTGATTTTCAAAACAACAATAGGTAAGATTGTTCTATGAAAGGGGGATGATTTATGAGTTTAATTATCAATCTAATTATATTTTTAATTTCTTATTCGATACTGAGCTTAGTTTTTACTTTGATATTGCTATCTATTATAATGGGAATATTTCTTATTATAAAGGTAGTTTTTAATATGAATGAACAAAGATGGGACAATCTTTTTAGATATAAAAACAATATTGTTTTAATGCTAATTATGTTGGTTTGTTTGATTATATCTCTTACAATTACATTCGTTATAAGTAATTTATTTTTTGAATTCATAGAATTTAAATATAAAGAGATTTCATCAATACTTATTATTTTATTTATAGCCTTACCTATAATCTTTAAGTTTTTTAAACTTAGAGACTATATAAAATCAAAACTTACTAAAGATCCTAATCAAAAGGGATTATTTGATTAACTAGAATTCTAAGAATATATTAATTATTATTTTATAGAGGGAGTGATTATTTGAAAAAAATAACTAAATCAATTAAAAGACTTTTTTTATTGTTAAATATTGCAATTTTAGTATCTTTAACTGCTTTTATTGTTTTATTTATTAAAAGAAATTATTTATATATGGCACTAGCAGGTATAAGTGTTGTATTTAACTTATATTTAAGAGTAGAGTGGAAAAAATCGTATAATGAGCTTATTGAAAAATTTAGTTAGTTTAACCCCTCTTAAAATTTAGAAAAGTGGATTTTAGAGGGGTTAATTTTATAAATAAAAGATTAGAATGAATTAATATTTAAATTAATATATTTAATAAATTCAATCTAAAACATTGAATTTATTAAAAAATAAATTAAAATATTGAATAGTATGGGTGACTTTTTGAAAAAATTAGAATATACTTATATCAAGAAGGAAGTGATCAAGTGTATAAAGTAATAACGAATTGTCCGGTATGTGACAAAGAGATGAAAATAATGAAATTAAAATGTAATCATTGCAACACAACAATAGAAAATGAATTTTCGTTTACTAAATTTAATAAATTATCAAAAGAACAACTGAATTTTGTAGAAGTGTTCCTAGCATGTAGAGGAAATATAAAAGATGTAGAAAAACACCTTGGAATATCTTATCCAACTGTTAGAGGTAAGTTAGATGAAATAAATAATGCATTAAACCTAAATGTAAAGAAAGATACATATAAAGAAAAACAAAATATTATGGATATGTTAGAGAATGGGGAAATAAGCTCAGATGAAGCAATAAATCTTCTAAAAAAATTATAAAAACTAAATTGTAAAGGGTGGTAAAAATGGAAGATAAGAAAAGAATATTAAAAATGGTTGAGGAAGGCAAAATAACTTCAGAAGAGGCTATTAAATTATTAGAAGCACTAGAAACTAGCAATAATGAAAAAGCGGATGAAAAAAAAGATATATCAGCTGAAGAGTTCTTAAATATAACACCAAATCCAGATGGAGAAAAAATGTTATACGTAAGAGTGTTAAGCTCAGATGGATCAAAAGTAAAAGTAAATATCCCATTAGAATTTATAAAAATAATGGGTGGAATAGGTAAAATGCATATTGGTGAGCTTGAAAAACATAATATAGACTTTGATAAATTAATGGATGCAATAGATAAAGGGTTTGTAGGTAGAATCGTTGAGGTAGAAGATGGTAATGACAGAGTAATAGTTGAAATATGCTAAGAGGTGAACATATTGAAAATTATAGTTAAAAGTAAGGAGGGCAATAGCAACTTAAACTTAAATATACCTATGGCTGTAGTTATTGCTGGGTTAAGGTTAGGAAAGCCATTTATAAAAAAAGAACATATAAATAAATATAACAAAGGTACTAATAGTAAAGAAATCATAAAAGACAGTGAAGATATAAAAGAAATGATAAATGTTCTAATTAAGGGATTAAAGTACTTAAAGAAAAACCATAAGGGATTGGTATTGGTAGATATAGAGGATCATGGTGAGATAGTAAAAATACAAATATAAAATGTATCAACGGGATGGATATTAATCTCATTCAAAAATTAGTTCTATGGGTATTATTATTTATAATACTTTAGATAATAAGTAAAATTGGAAAATATTGATAATTGTTATATTTATTCATTAATAATATACTATATTTTATACATTTAATGAGTAAAATTTTTATAAGTGTATAGAAATTAAATAAAATAACATAATTTGGAGTGAAAATTTAAAAACAATAAAAATTTTAAATAAAAAGATTGAATTCCAGACATATAGAGGAGTTGAGCAAAATGGCTAGCAATGATATAGGTATAGATTTAGGAACTGCTAATGTATTGATATCTGTTTCTGGGAAAGGAATAGTATTAACAGAACCATCAGTGGTTGCTATAGAGAAAAATACCGGATCTGTTTTAGCAGTAGGATCAGAAGCGTATAAAATGATAGGAAAAACTCCTAGCAATATAGTATCTATAAGACCATTACAAGATGGTGTAATATCTGATTATGATACTACAGAAAAGATGCTAAATTACTTCATAGGTAAAGTATTAAATAAAAAAGGTATGAAAAAGGTTTTTATGCCAAGAGTAATGGTATGTGTACCAACTGGAGTGACTGGAGTTGAAAAAATAGCTGTAGAAGAGGCTGTTAGAAATACTGGGGCAAAAGAGGTTTATACAATTGAAGGTCCAATAGCAGCTGCTATTGGAGCAGGAATAGATATTTCTAGTGCGAATGGAAGTATGGTTATAGATATAGGAGGAGGTACTACCGATATAGCTATTATATCTTTAGGTGGTACTGTAATTAGTGAGTCAATAAAAATAGGCGGAGACAAGTTTGATGACGCTATAATAGAATATATTAAAAAGCAGCATAATTTTTTTGTAGGGAAACTAACAGCTGAAAAAATAAAAATAAAAATTGGAACAGCATGTATTGATGAAGAAAAGTATATGGACATAAGTGGAATAAATTTAGTTACAAGACTTCCTGGTAAAATACAAATTAATTCATCGGAAATAAAAGATGCAATTGAAAAATGTACACAACAAATAATAGTAGCAGCATGTTCAGTATTAGAAAAAGCACCACCAGAATTATCATCAGATATTTATGAAAATGGAATAATCATGACTGGTGGAGGAGCACTTCTTAATGGTTTAGATAAAAGAATACAAGAGAAAACTAATATAAAAGTTAGCATAGCAGAAGATGCTTTGTTATGTGTTGCAAAAGGAACGGGAGACTCACTTGCATCACTTAATTTATTAGAAAAAAGTAAAAAATGATATTTTTAACTATTTAATACAATAAACACAAAAGGACTTAAACTCTTTTAATTTAGAGTTTAAGTCCTTTTATTTAGATAAATATTACCCTTGTAATCCTTTTGCTTGACGTTCCATGTCTTCAATTACAATATCATATATTTCTCCTAAAGTTGAACAGTATTTTAATACTTCCCAAGGTTCATTTGTGTGGAAATGAATTTTGATAAGCTCTTCATCACCTACAGCAAGTAAGCAATCACCTTTAAAATTAGTATTAAAGTATTCATTTATTGCATCTTCATCAAGGTTAGTTCCTTCGATTAATAACTGTGTATCATATCTATATTCTAACATTTTTTATCATCCTTTCTAATATATAGAGGTTATAGAATAAACTATAAATTTCTACTTTAATTATATTATATCAAAATTTATAGATAAACAGAATATATACTAAAATAGGTATCTGATACTTTAGATTATAATAAAAAAGATCTTAGAATACTTTTAAGATCTGGCAATTATTTAGTTTATTAGGTTTAAAAAATTTACTCCTTAACATATAGATAAGATATTAAATAGAATAATATAAAGGCTATCAACATAGCTATCATAGAGATAGTCTTACCAGGGCCTTGGATAATTGAAAAGTTTAGAAACTCTAATCTACTTAATATTCCTAATGTACAAGCTACTACTATAATAGGCAAAAATGAATAAAATAATTTTTCTTTTAAGCTATATATTACGCCTATGGTTCCAAATATCAAAATAACAGTTATACCAATAGACCCTGATAATTTAAATCCAAATGTAGCAGGTAGAATTCGATCCATTAATATCATTAAACCTATGTATGTACAAAATAAAATAAATACAATAAATGTAAATTTTTTTTCTTTATCTGAATAGACTGCATTTCCTAAGATATTCAAAATAAGATTTACAAATAATAATGTAAATACTAAACATACAAAGAATTTACCTACATCTAAGGTTTCATGAGGATTTATTAACTTTGGAAGCAATGTAACTAAAGAGTATATCCCCATAGAACTCAAAAATAAATTAAATCTCTCTTTAAAAGAACTCTTATTTGTATTTTTTAATATTTCGTCACTTATTTCTTTTGTATTTTTCCCAAAATAATCAATGGCTTTAATTTCTTGATTTTGGGCTTCTATAATATCTGTTAGAATCTCAAGTAAAGACTCTTCTATTTGAGTTTCATCCTTTAAGAAACTTTTTGCTCTAATATAAACTAATATGTCATCATAAAACAATTTATTTTCTTCATTTAATAATTCTCTGTATGAATTATTTAACTCGATAAGTTCCTTAGTATTTTTCATATTACTCCCCCTATCCTTTTTATTTAACTTTTAGAATATTATTTACACTACTTGATAGAATTTCCCATTGTTTCTCAAATAGATCTAGCTGTATTTTACCCTTGTCCGTAAGTTTGTAGTATTTACGCATAGGCCCCTCACCTGAACTTCTCATCTCACCTACTATTAAGTCTTGTTTTTGAAGTTTAAGTAATAAAGGATATATTGTTCCATCTGAAACTGTTGAAATTCCATATTCTTTTAACTTTAAATTCATCTCATATCCATAGATTTCTTTTTGACTTATAATTTTTAATATGCACCCCTCTAGGATACCTTTTAGCATTTGAGAGGATATTGTATTGTTCAAAATAATCACTCACCTTTTAATATAACTATCTTGCTTTACAATATAGCACTCTTTAACTATATTGTAAAGCAAGATAGTTAAAGAGTGCTATATAAAAACTAATTTATAAATTAAAGAATAAAAATATCCCTTAGAATCAACTAAGTTGAAGACTAAGGGTATTAATTTAATCATATTTACTTTAATTCATTTAAATTTATTGTAAATTCATCACCGATTTTTTTAAAATCATCATTCATCTTACCACTTGTATTAGGTTGCTTTGCAGCATAAGGAACAAGTTTTAATTCTGTTGCATTTTTATCTAGATTTTCTTCTAAGTTATATAATGTTAGCTTACCTTTACTTTCATCGGCACTTATTAAGTAAAATTCAACATCATTACCTAAATTATCTTTTCCAAGTAACTTTATATCATAATCAATCAAATCTTTATTATGAATATTTCTATCGTAGATTATATTAGGACCTAAAGCATTAGTCCTATATTCTTTTAATGTAATTGTTTCATCTTTTCCTAGATTAAAAGATTGATTTAGTTTTAGTGATTTTGTATCAATCTCAAGATCTTTTCTATTTGTTTTAAACTCAAATATCCACTCTCCATTTATAGTATGTTCTTTTTTATTTTTAAAGTAAATAGGATCAGAATAAGTTATTTTAATATCTAAATCGTCTTTTTGTACATTTTCATCTAATGTATATCTAAATACTTCTTCAACTGTATTTTTATCAATTATAGTGCCGCTACCCCCACCACCTGAACTTATAGACTTACCATTTATATAAACATTTCCAAAGGACGTAATATTACCATCTTCAAGTTCTTCTTTAAACTTATATGTTGTAGATACAATTAAAACATCTTTATCTAATACAACTTCATTTAAAGTTATTGTAAGCCCATTTTTCGTTATAGATTGGCCAACAACAGTTTTATAATCTTCTAAGTTTGATTCTAAACCTAAAGCATTTTTTATATCATACATTACTTTGTACATATTTGCATAAACAGGTTCACAAAATACAAATACTCCACCAATTAAAAGTAATCCAGAAATACTAGCGCCCAATATTTTCTTTGATTTATTTTTTCTTTTATTCAATTTAGATTTCACCTTAGATGTTATTAATTCTTTATTTACACTAACTTCTTCATAGTTTTCTATATCAAACTCTACATTATTAAAAGATTTATATTCATTCATAACATTAAACCTCCCTATTTATAAGTGATTCTCTGATTTTTTTTCTTCCCCTGGATAAACGACTGTAAAGGTTAGATATACTTAAATTATTATCTTTAGCTATTTGAGGAGCATCGGCTCCATCCAAGTAATAACTGATAAATATATCTCTATCTTTATCGGGTAAGTATTTAACAATATCATCTATTCCTTCTTTAATCTCAAGATCAAGTAAGTTTTTATCTATGTAATAGATACCGTCATCAATCTCAGAAGTTTCTATTTTATCTAAATATTTTTTCTTGTAGTTAATTGCTTTATATTTTGCTATAACACAAATCCAGTTTTTAAAAGAGTTTTTGTCTTTATCAAAACTATCTATGTTATCCCAAATAGCTAGAAATACATCACTTATGCATTCTTCCTCATAGTTTATTAATTTACCTAGATTTTTTCTAACAACAGATGCAACAAGACCACTATATTCATCTATAAGCATTTCTAACCCCTTTTGTTTTTTCTTTTTTATATATTTAATAATTAATTCAGCTTGCAAGTTATTTCCTCCCTTTTATTCTTACAATACATCCGTAAAAGCTTTTACACTTCTTATATACAATTTAAATTATAAAAACCTTGCACTTTTATAAAAAAAACTTTTCATACTTTCTAATAATAAAGTTAAAATCTATTTCAGTAAATCAAAAAATATAAGGGATAGCAATCTTTATTTTAAAAATCAAATTTCTTTGTAAAGTGATTGCTAAATTATTTGAATTGATTGAATTTTAATAATTTTCGTGTTAATATTTTTATAAGGACTATATGAAAATAAGTTTCATTCCTAACATTACAGTGAACAAAATTACTTATTATGAATATATAATTTTGTGCATTATATTTAATAAGCTTAACGAAAGGAAGTGATGTATTTGAATGTATTCACTGAAAAATTAAAAGAGGTTTTACTTTCAGTTATCCCAATTATCATTATAGTAATGTTATTAAATTTCACTCTAACTCCTTTGGAAACTCCACTTTTATTTAGGTTTGGAATTGGATCAATCTTTATAATTTTAGGATTAGCAGTTTTTTTAATTGGAGTTGAAATAGGTATTACGCCTTTATCAAATCTTATAGGATCAAGCATTGCAAAGGTAAATAAATTATGGTTAGTAATCATAGCCGGACTAATACTTGGATTTTTTATATGTATTGCAGAGCCGGATTTATTAGTTTTTTCAAATCAAGTTGATTTAGTCACATCGGGGCAAGTATCTAGTTCAACTATTGTTATAGCCGTATCTATAGGGTTAGCAATAATGATTTCATTTGGATTAGCAAGAATTGTTTACAACATTCCTCTATACAAGATTTTAACAGCATTATATTTAATTATTTTTCTTCTTGCATTATTTACAGAACCGGCATTTTTAGCAATAGCGTTCGATGCTTCAGGTGCAACTACCGGTGCGCTTGCAGTTCCATTCATTTTAGCTCTTTCTACAGGAGTTTCTGCATTAAAAAAAGACAGTAAGTCTTCTGAAAAAGATAGCTTTGGATTAGTTGCTATAGCATCTATTGGAGCTATACTCTCTGTTATAATTTTAAGTATTTTTACTAAAAATAGTGGATTTTCATCGGATATTAGTTTAGATATATCTGAAACAACATCTATATTAGGTCCATTTATAAATTCGATTCCACACACTTTAAAGGAGAGTTTTATAGCCCTATTACCATTAGTTATCATATTTTTGATATTACAGAAAATATCATTTAAATTAAGCATAAAAGCTTTTAACAAGATATTGAAAGGATTCATTTACAGTTTAATTGGTTTAGTATTGTTTTTGGTTGGAGTAAATGCTGGATTTATGGATGTAGGAAATACAATTGGATATAATATTGGATCTTTAAATAATAATTTTTATATTATAGCAGTTGGATTTGTTCTTGGATTAGTTACAATCTTAGCAGAGCCTGCTGTCTATGTACTAACGCATCAAATTGAAGATGTTACAAGTGGGTATGTGAATAGAAAATCAGTATTAATAGCTCTTTCTTTAGGGGTTGGGGTAGCGATAGCTCTTTCTATGTTAAGAATTTTGATTCCACAAATACAGCTATGGCATTATATTTTGCCAGGATATGTAATTTGTATTGCTATGACTTATTTTGTTCCTAAATTATTTGTTGGAATGGCATTTGATGCAGGCGGAGTTGCTACAGGGCCAATGACTGCAACATTTATTTTAGCATTTACTCACGGAGTTGCTGAATCAATTGAAGGTGCAAATGTATTAATAGATGGTTTTGGTATGATAGCAATGGTAGCTATGACTCCAATAATAACATTGCAGATATTAGGATTAATTTTTAGGTTTAAATCTAAAAAAGGAGGGAGCCTAGAAAATGAGCAACAAATTCAATAGCATTGAACTTGAGCTAATTTGTGTAATAGTAAATTTTAACTTAGGAAGTAAAGTTTTAAAACATGCGAAACAAAATGGAATAACAGGTGGTACTATTTTTTTAGGGAAAGGAACTATTAAAAATCCTATCTTAGAGTTTTTGGAGTTGGCTGAATCTAGAAAAGAAATTATATTGATGGCATCGGAGAAGAATACAGCTAACTATGCTTTAGAACAACTCAATAAAAAGTTTTGTTTTCAGAAGCAAAATCATGGAATAGCCTTCAGCACATCTCTAACTGATATAATAGATTCTCATTATTCAAATAGCTATAAAAAAACCGAAGAAAGTAGAGGTGGTGAAAGTCCAATGTATAATCTTATTTACACTGTCGTAGACAGAGGAAAAGGTGAGTTTGTAGTGAAAGCTGCAAATAAGGCAGGGTCTAGGGGAGCTACGATTATAAATGGTAGAGGATCGGGCATACATGAAACTAGTAAAGTGTTTGCTATGGAAATAGAACCGGAAAAAGAAATTGTATTAATAATATCACCAAGTAATTTAACAGAGTCTATAGTATCCTCAATTAGAGATGAACTTAAAATTGATGAACCAGGCAATGGTATAATTTTTGTTCAAGATGTAAATAAAGCATATGGCTTATATTAGTTTTTAAGTTCAAAAGCTTTACAAAAAAGCCCTGACTATTAAATTAGCAAGGGCTTTTTTGTAAAGTTTAATATAAATAGTATATGGATGGTAATTATATTTTTACTTAAGAAGTAATTGTATTACAGTTGAAGATGTTACTATGACAAGGCCTATAATTATTTCATATGGCAATAACTTAAATCTTTCTTTAATTTCCATAGAAACACTTTTTGAGCTTGCGTGAAATAATGCACCATGAGGTAAATGTTCAAATACACAAGCACCTGCATTAACCATTGCAGCGCCTGCTACTCCAGATAATCCAGAACTTAGGATTGCACTAGAAAATGTAGATGATGCTACTGTTGCACCTCCAGTAGTAGATGCTGTAGCTAGTGACATCACAACTCCAGAAATAGGTGCAAGTAAAACCTGAGGTATACTAAGCATAGCAAGGAGTTCTGTTGTACTATGTTGTAAGTTTGACATCTGTATAATACCAACTAATGTTCCTGTACCTAGTAACAAAATACATACACCTTGCATTTTTTTAACTCCATATGATAGATACTCTTTTGTTTTATGTACATTCTTAGTAGCCAATATACTGACAACAGCTCCTGCAGGCAAAGCTACAAGTGGATCTACAACTATAGTAGATACATTCCCTAAAAATAGTAATATTATTGATACAATAGGACCTATTAGTGAAGCAAACAAACTAGGCAAATTCTCATCTTCATCTAATTTTATCTCTATTTCAACTTTACTACCTTTGTTAATCAACATATTTGCAAGTATAGTAGTAATAATTACTCCAAATATAGCTGGTATTACATTTGCAAGCATAACACTAGATAAGTCAACGTTAAAATTACTTGCTGCTGCCAATGTATTTGGGTTAGGAGATATAATATTACCAGCTTTACCTCCCCCAAGTGCTGCAAGTAGTATTGCTAGTTTAGAGTATCCAAGTTTATTTCCCATAGCCATTCCTATTGGCCCTACAGTAAGGACTACTACGTCTAAGTCAACACCAACGCCTGCCAAGATCATAGAAGATAGGACTATTCCAAGTATTGCTTTTTTTAATCCTAGTAATCTAATAATCTCTTCTGAAATTTTATCAACTGCGCCTGTTTTTATAAGTGTTGCTGCTAAGAATCCTGATGTCATAACTCTAAGTATTGCAGGAGCCATAGACTTCCCACCATCAGCCATATACGTTATGGTGTCCACTAAATTTGAGCCACCTATTAAGCCCCCGACTAAAGCTCCAAATACCAAACAGTAAAATGGCTCAAACCTTTTTATAATGAGTATAATTGCAACTAATAACCCAATGATTGCTCCAGTAGTTGTTATTGGCACAACCATCACTCCCCTCTATAATGTTTACACCTCTTGATGTTTATATTGATTGTATATAATTTAAACAAATGTGTCAAATATAATTTAATTAATTAAATGTGATTTAACTTTGTTTGTGAAATATTTCTATGTTATAATTAAAATCATTAAGTTAAAAATTATAATTATTTGAAATAAATTTTTTGGAGGTATTAATGTCTGAAATAAATATAGGTGAAAAAATATCACAGATAAGAAAAAGTAAAGACCTAAGTGTAAGGGATTTATCAAAATTATGTGGAGTTACTGCTTCTATGCTAAGTCAGATAGAAAGAGGAATCGCAAATCCATCTGTGAACTCTTTAAAATCTATTGCATCTGCACTTAACGTGCCATTATTTACATTTTTTACATCAGAAGTTTCTAAAAAAGATATGATAGTTAGAAAAGAAAATAGAAAAAAAGTAATACTTCCTGGAAGTGATGATGTTGTTTATGATGTATTAGCTCCAGACCTTACTAGTGACTTGGAGTTTGCAATTATGAGTTTATCTCCTGGGTCGGTATCTAGTAGTGAAAATATTCAACACAAAGGGTATGAAATTGCATACTTGCTAGAGGGTGAAGTAGATTTATATTTAGATGATGAAAAGTTTACATTATATCAAGGTGATAGTGTTAAGACTCCAGCAGGTGTAAAGCATCGTTGGGAGAACAAATCAAATTCAAATGCAAAAGTAATTTTTGCTGTTATACTTTAATTTTTTTATAATATGAAAAAAGACAACTCCATGATAGTGTAGTTGTCTTTTATTATATTTAAGTATAAATATAAATAATAGTTTAATATAATCGCTAATTAATTTTTAATAGGTTTATATCCGCAATTGACTAAAATATTTTGTCCTTTTTCACTAAAAAGATAATCTTCAAATTTTTTAGCCTCATCAGGAACTTTACTAGCTTTTATAACCGCTACAGGATACACTATAGGGGAATGAGCATCTTCCTTTGTTGTTTCTACAATTTTTATATTATCTACACCTAGAGTATCACTATAGTAAACAAAACCTGCTTGTGTATTTTCAGATTGAGTCCATGCTAAAACTTGTTTAACATCTTTTGCAAAGACTAACTTATCTTTTAACTTATCTTCTAAATTTAAGTTAGTTAACACTTCGTATGCATATTTTCCAGCAGGAACACTTTCTGGCTCGCCAACGCCTAGCTTTTGTACTTTATCAGTTTTTAAATCATTTATAGATGATATATCACTGTTTTTTGGAGCTATTAAAACCAAGTCATTTTTTACTAAGTTTTTATATGTATTTTCTTCTAGTAATTTTTTTTCGTCTAGTTCTTTAATTTGTTTTTCACCTGCAGATATAAATACATCACAAGGAGCACCTTGTTCTATTTGCTTTTGTAACGATCCAGATCCACCGAAGTTAACGACTAAATCAACATTTGGATTACTTTTTTCATAGTCTTTTTCTATCTTTTCCATCGCTTCTTTTAAACTAGCAGCTGCAGAAATACTTAAAGTTACCTTTTCAGAAGAGTCTTCTTTTTTAGGAGGGTTTGAACTACACCCAACTAAAAATAAACTACTTACTAAACATAATGATAATAATTTTTTACTTAATCTCATAATATCCTCCCAATACTTAAACAATAGATCAACACTGGTATTTTACCACAAAAAGGAACTTGATTCGATTATTTTAGATTTTCTGCAAAGTATTCTAAGAAATATATATGTATTTAAAATATTAAAACTTTAAGTTTATTTTAAGGTTTAGGGATTATACTAAACTTGTCCACACAAAAGAAACATTAACGCCAGAATACAGGTACTTGAAAAAATACTGTACTCACTTAATAACATTTTTATTATGATTTAAGAGCACTTACATATGTAAGTGCTCTTATTATTTTTAAAGACCTAAATCATCGCTTATGTCTCTCATGGCATTAAGCGATAATTCTGCAAACTCTGGAAATGGGATTCCAAGTTCCTCTATACTTTTCATTGCTTCTCTATTAGCTCCAGCAGCAAATCTTAGTTCTTTCATTCTTTTAGTTATAGACTTTACTTTTACACTAGATATTTTTTTATCTGGATAAACTAATGTTATAGCTGTTATAAATCCTGTTATTGGGTCTGCTGCGTAAATTGCTTTATCCATTAATGAAATTCTTTCTGTACCATTATCGTTATTGTGAGCCATAATAGCATGATGGATATCTTGATTACCTATATTTTCTTGTTTTAATATATCTATAGCAAGAATTCCATGTTTTTTCATATCATCTGGATTGTTTTTGCAGTCTAGTAAATCTGAATCAATATCATGTAATAGTCCTGCTATTGCCCAATCTTCCTCATTTTTAGGATCTAACTTTTTAGCTAAAGATCTCATAACAGCCTCAACTGCATACGAATGTTTTATTAAGTGCTCAGATTTTAAATTCTTAGTCAATATATCCATACTTTTTTCTCTCATAGATTCTATCTCCTTTATATTGTTTATTTTATTTGTAAAGATTTTATAGATTGGATAAAATCTTTAATTAACTCCATAGAAACTCTGAATTTCACGATATCATAATAGTAACTTGTTCTATATAAACTAGGTATTTACCTTTAAAAAAATAGTATCAATTGTATTATTAATTAAAAAATAGATAGATTAATTTGTATTGATTAAGTACATATTTTTTGATATAGTAATAAACTATAATAAAAGTTTAATAAATTTAGTTTTATAGGGTTCCGCAGTTAAAATTTATAACTGGTCTGGTCCGAGATAAAACGCACAGTATTCTGTGTTCACGGAAGGACAAAAGCCTGGGAGATATTTTTTATATCGCCCGGGCTTTTTTACGTTTTACTAATAAACTTTTATTTAAAACTTTAAGGAGAGTGATAATTATGAAATGGTTAGTGTTAGTAATTGCAGGTATATTTGAAGTATGGTGGGCTGTAGGACTTAAATATTCAGAAGGGTTTACAAAGTTAGTTCCAAGTGTTTTAACTGTAATAGGTATGATAGCTAGTTTTTACTTCTTATCATTAGCGTTAAAAGAGCTGCCACTAGGAACCGCTTATGCTATTTGGACAGGGATAGGAACTATTGGTACTGTTATTTTAGGTGTGTTTTTATTTAAAGAGCCTATTGATTTAGTTAGACTAGTTTGTATTGGGTTTATAGTAGCAGGAATAATAGGCCTAAAACTAGTATCTCAACATTAATAAAGTAATAAAATAAGCTATTAGAGCATTAATGAGATGTGATTTATTAAAAAAAGGCATAATAGCCTATTTGATTAGACTATTATGCCTTTAAACTTACTTTAGATTCTAGTAGAATTATTTAAATAAATTTGTTATTTCTCCTAAATGATATACATTTAATACATGAAGAGCTCTTGTACAACAAGTGTAAAGAAGCAATCTTTCATTTTCACTATTATAATTTATATTACTAGCATCATATATAAAAACAACATCAAACTCAAGCCCTTTAGCCAGATATGAAGGGATTACTGTTACTCCGTTTGTATAATAATCATCATCTTTTTCTACAGAACTTACATCGATACTACTTTCTTTTAAAAAGTTATATAAATCTTTGGTTTCACGAGCTGTTTTAGTAATAATTCCTATAGATTTATAATTTTTTTCTGAATAAGACTTTATATCTTCAACCAGTTTTTCGTTCATATAAAGTTTATCTGAGAAAGCAGCAACAGTAGGTTCATCACCGTGTCTTTCAACGCACTCATCATCTATATGTTCACTTAGAAGATTTCTTGAAAATTTAGTGATTTCCATAGTTGAACGATAGCTCTTTGTTAGGTTTATTATGCAAGTGTCATTTTGGGATATATTATAAATGTTGTTATAGTTTCCAACATTCATAAATGGATTAATTGACTGATTTATATCCCCTAATATAGTCATGTTAGCAGATTTAAAAAGTTGATAAAAAATTTCATACTGCAATGGAGTGTAATCTTGTGCTTCATCTATAATTACATACTTAATTTGAGAAGTAGTTGGGATATCACCAAGTGCTCCTTTTAAGTATAAAAGTGCAACTTGATCTTCATAATTAAGTATCTTTGCATTTAAATTATCTATTGTGTAAGTTTTTATATGACTTATAAAACTATCATCATATTCAACATTTATTTCATTTAAAAATGTATTTAAATTTTTAAATAGATCTTTGTAAATTTCAATTAATTTAAATTCTGTCATTTTAGAAATAGAATCATATACATCTCTTAAATTTTCTTTTACAATTAGCGTACTTTTTTCTATCATTTCTTCCTTTTGAATAAAGTCTCCAGATTTAAAAAGTTCTTGATATATTTCGTCAATCCAAGATTGTTCATATGGTTCAATAAGGAATATGATTCTTGATTTAATTTTTTCTAATCTTCTTTTAATTGGAAGATTTGAATAATCATTAAAAAATAGGTTTTTTATATCTTCAGAAGAAATTATTAACTTACCCCTTACAACAATATCTTTAAAACTTCTATCTACTGTCTCTACGTAACTTATATACTGTTTTAGAATTTCAACAAATTCTACAGATGTTTTAAATTTTATATTTTTGATTCTATCTTGATATGTTAATTTTTCATTAGAACCAAGTATATACTCCATCATTTCTGAAGGTGACTCTTTCTTAAATTCAGGCCCTAATTCTTTATGCATATAATCTTTAAAGGTTGTTTGGTACATATTATCTTCACCAAGTTGAGGTAATACATTTGAAATATAATCATTGAAGATATTATTTGGAGAAAATATTATTATATTTTGAGGTGTTACTTTATCTCTATGTTTATATAATAGATATGCAATTCTATGAAGTGCAACAGAAGTTTTTCCACTTCCAGCAGCTCCTTGAACAATTAGGTTTTTATAATTTTCGTTACGAATTACTTGATTTTGCTCTCTCTGAATAGTTGTAACTATACCTTTCATCTTATCATCAGCATTCTTACTCAGAAGTTCTTGCAACATTTCATCATCAATACTTAGGTTACTATCGAACATATACTCAATTTTACCATTATTGATTTTATACTGTCTTTTACCAGTGATTTCTCCAGATATTGTACCTTCTGGACATTCATAACTGGCTTGTCCAGTTTCATAGTCATAAAACATACTTGAAATAGGTGCTCTCCAGTCATACACAAGAAAATCATAATCCTCATCAACAAGATTTGATAATCCAATATAACACTTTTGGGCATCTGATTGGTTATCTTCAACAAAGTCGATTCGACCGAAATAAGGAGATTCAAGCATTCTTTCATACTTTTCTTCAAGTTTTTGGGTAAATTCATGACTTCTTTTTTGATTTTTCATAATATCCATAAATGACATAAAATCTGAAAGTTGATCTAATCCATTTTCTATAGAAACAGATCCTAAATCACTCCAGAGTTCTCTTTGTGTTTCTATAGCATCTTTTTTAAATCTATCTTTAGCACTACGCTTTTCATCAAGCTGTTTATTAGCCTCGGTAAGAACTCTTTGTAACCATTCATTTTCAAGATTTAACTCATAATTATTTAGACTCATAATATACCCTCCTTGATTATATAAATTAGCTTGTTTAATTTGCTCTATAAATTATATAGGAATTAGGAGATAATCATAGTCTTAAAAAAATTAGTTATTTATGGTATAATTATAGTAGAGAGAGTGATACTAGCCTCTTTGATAATGAAAATGTAGTTTAAATCATTATAAAAAACACACTCAAAAATGTCTAGTAAAAAAGCCATTATAATCCTTCATTAGGATTATAATGGCTTTAAATTTATTCTATTAATTATTAAATTCAAATATAAACAACTTTTCAATTGGAGTATTTAATTCTTTTGATATCCTCATTGCAAGTTCAAGAGAAGGATTGTATTTAGCATTTTCTAAACGAGCTATAGTCTCTCGCCTAACACTAACTTTATTAGCTAGTTCTTCTTGGGTTAATTCATTAAATTGACGATACTTTTTTAAATTACTAATAAACTTTGTCATAGATTTAAACCCCAACATCAAATTTGTAAGTTAAAAATGCCCATAAATTCATTGCTATTGCAAAAGTAAGAGATAAGATTAAAATTTGAAATCTGTAAAGTGTTATTAAATCTACTGTATATAGATTAATTAATATACTTAAGATAACTGCAAAAGGAAGACATATTCTAAGAGATATATAACCGGCTTTATGTTTGTTACAAGTAAATCGCTCATCTTCACAATCACCTAACTTATACCACCAAATATTCCCTAAGTTTGCAAAGAATGCAAAATATAAAAAATCTGAAGGATCTCCATGTAATCCATTAAATCCTTGTAATCCAAATAAACAAAATAGAAATGAATATTTATTTATAAATTTCATAAATTAATCCCCCTTGATAGTGTGATATATTTATATCTTTATATTACATATATATCACGTTAACTTTGAGATTATTACTTAAAACTGAAAAATATAACTAACTATGAAATTAAATAAAGATATTTCAACTTTTAATTTTATAGATATATGCAATTTTAATACATATAAAACAATTATGAACTATATTATAAAGTTAAGAAACTTACTTAGAGTTTAAAAATGAATTTTTCAAGTAAGATTACTATTTACAATAAACATAAAAGGCAATAGAATCGATTCTATTGCCTTTTATATTGAGATACATATGTTATTGTTATTTATAAACTTAAAACTGCTATAAATTTAATTTATGCAATTAAAAGTTTTCTCCAGATGGAAGTACTAAACATAGAATTATATATATTATTATACTGACACCACCTAGTACGAATAAAACTCTAATTAGTGTAGGGCTAATGCCTGTTAATTCTCCTATACCCCCACAAACACCACCTATCATACGATTATTTTCTGACCTATATAATTTACATTTACCCAAAATTAACGCCTCCTTTTTTAATTTACAAAATAAAATATTGGTTTTAATATGCTACGAGCATTATTTAAAAATGTATCTTGATTTAAACTATGATCTATAATTAAACTTTTTGAAGTTACTGCAATTAAAAATATAGAAATTAGTATGAACAAACCAAATCTAAATGTAGTTTTAAATAATTTCCAACCTATAGTAAGTATTAAAAAGATTATACTCAGTATTATTAAAAGAATAATTGTCATATACTCACCTCTCTCTATGCTTTACAAACACTATTATAAACATAGAACATTAATTGAATATAAAAACAACCTTAAAAAAACATTAAATAATTAGATTTTTAAATTACTTGATATCGCAAAGTTATTTGAAATATACTTAAATTAGCTATAAAGTTTATTATATATTAATTGATGTATGCAGGTTGCAAGATAAGGGGGAATAAAAATGAATTTTGGGTTTATAGTATTTTTAACAATGGGGATATGTTTACAGATATTTTTATCTAATAAAGACAATAAATTATTAGGACTAGTTTTGCCTATTATAACTTTTGTAAATTCGTTATTGTTTTCACTTCAATCTTTTACAATTGCTATAGGGATAAAAGTCTTTATTGTGACTAATATTTCAACTTTAGTTTTAATAATAGTTTACTTAATTTGCAAAGTTAATAAAAAGAGAAAAAAATAGTTTTATTAGAACAATAACTATATAGAATAAATACCTTTAAAATTTAGATACATAGATGTTAATGGTATTTATTATTTTAGTCCATAATTTATAGATTTGATTCCATAATAAAAAACTATAAATATGATTATGGTAAGATTAGATAAGTGAAAAATTTAAAATTATAGAATATAAATAAAAAGGAGTTTTTTTTATGTCTAATGAAGTATGTCCAAAGTGTGGCAGTTCTGAATTTGGAAGAGGAATATTGACAGGAGCTTATCTAACTCCAGAAAACAAGTTGTTTTCAGGTGGAAATAAACTAGTTTTAGAAGTATGTACAGAATGTGGGAATGTTTTAAATATGAAAGTAAATAACCCTCATAAATTTAAGAAATAAATGGGAGTAGAAAACCTTAATAATATTTTAATACCTTCTACAGATATTAAAGTATCATTAAGGTTTTTAATTATAAAATTAGATTAATATATGCATAACTTAAATTGTTATAGTAACATGTGAAACCCTACTAAAATGAGTATGATTAACTTTTATCTTTAATAGAAAGGAATTCATACGATTAGACTATAATAAAAATATACAGTGAATACAAATTATAAAAGGGGGAATAAGATGAAAATTGCAATAGTGGGATATAGTGGAAGTGGAAAATCTACAATGGCTAAGCAACTATCAAGTTATTATAATACTCCTGTTTTACACCTTGATACAATTCAATTTACACCAGGTTGGGTTGAGAGAGACAAGGACGAGGGGCGCGCCCTAACTAAAGAATTTATGAAGAATGAATCTTGGGTTATAGATGGTAACTATAGAGGTTTTTATCAAAGAGAAAGATTAGAACAAGCGGATAAAATAATTTTTCTAAATTTTCCTCGTAGGATATGCTTTTTTAGAGCGTATAAAAGATATTTAAATAATAGAAATAAAACACGTGAAGACAGGGCAGAAGGATGCGAAGAAAAATTCGATTTAGAGTTTGGATGGTGGATTATTCATAAAGGAAGAACAAAAGAAATAGTTAATAGATACAAGAAAATAGAAAAAGAATTTAAAGATAAAGTTATAGTTTTAAAAAGTCCAAAAGAAGTTAGATCATTTTTAGAAAATATAACTAAGATTTAAAATTATATAAAACGTATTATAAAAAAGTCATGAATATCCTAGTTGATTAGGTTTTCATGACTTAATTTTTACAACTTAAACTATAGTGAACTATTTAATAATATTTGGAGAAAAATCTAAAATTTTATATATTTTAGTTCTCGTTATTTATAACTAAAGTATCTCTATAAGGAAAAATCTTTATTTCTGTAGAATTTAAATCTTCCTTATTCATATCTATAGCGTTTATCTGATTATTATTGTATGTATTGTAATAATAGATGCATTTATCTTGGTTCATACAAGAAGTATATTGAGTTAGATCATATTTACCTTCTGGAGTTTTTACAGCGCCATTTAGCATAGCGACATTATTTAATATATGGAAAAACTCACTTACCCCACAAAATTCTATATCTGAAGACTCTAAGCTAGATTTATAGAAAGCAGCTCTTATAAATCTAGATGCAGATGAAAAATCACCAGGGATTCCAAACATACCCAGACCTTGAGATTGAGGAGTTAAATTTAATCTACTCCATTTAGTATTCTGAGGTTGGTCAGCGGTTACACCCATATATTGAATTAGGTTTGTTGTATGCCAATTAAAAGTTGGTGCATTTGTTAAGACCCCCACTTCATTATCATAAATGCTTAATTTTTCTTTTGTATTTTCAATAACCAAGCATTTACCATTTTTATCAGATACAATCCAATGAAGTGTTGGCAAAGGGGTAAATTTGTTTAATTGTCTATTTACTAGATTTATATTTTCTAGTTCTGGTTTTAACTCTTCTATAGTTTCAAAGTTTGATAGTATCCATAATATCAAATCGTATGGAGGTAAATTATTTTTTCCTTCTAGTAAATCATTTGAATGATATGCAAATCCAGGAAAATTTAAACCTGCGCAAGCTAATCCTTTTTCATTCATTGCTTCAGCAAATAACGGATGATTATCTATTATAGTTGCCATACCCATAACTGCATATTTTGTAGATTTAGTTTCATTAGTTGCTACGTTTTTATATTCAAAATTTCTAGGAACAAGATGAACAGCTTGATTAAAGTTGTATTCTATATCCATATTTCTTCCAAATAAATGTTGCCCGTCTTTTGTTTTTAATGTTAGTGCTGTACACATTTTTTACACTTCCTTTTTATCGTATAAACTAGTTTAAATATATTTATATTTTTTACCCGATTGGTAAATAAATAAACCTAGAATAAAGGGAAAGCCCTTAAAATTTATCAATTCGGATTTTAAGGGCTTATTTCTTGCTACTATCTAGTGCAGCTCCAATAGCAATGCCTATACATAAGCATAAAGCTAATTTGTCATATATCATACCAAATGTAATACCTATACACATGCAAAGTAATAAATAATTATTACTATTTTTATTATTACCATTTCCACTCATAAGAACATCTCCATTACTAAATAAAAAAATTTTTTACATTTTTAGAATAAATCTATTTGTTTTTCAAAAACAATTTGATAACAATATGGACATGACACACTTGAATCTGGCAGACCAGTTTTTACCTTGAAACCTCTATTAATTGGGACTTCTATAAATTTATATTAATATATATAGTTCTCTTCCTTAATAAATTTAAGTTTAACTTAATTATATCAGATTTATAAATTGATACATGTTCAACAAAATTGAAATTACCCCATATATGCAGCAATAACTATTATAGAAATTATTGATACTATATCTACTACAAACATTAAAATGTAATGGACGGCTAACTTAATATTTTTATTTGTAGTCCAATAAATAATAGATAAAATACAATAAGATAAAAATGCCCCTAGAACTATCATAGGAATTTTATATGGATTAACATAAGGATTAATAACAAAAAAATAGGATGGTCCGTATAAAAAAAAGATAGTTACAATTAATCCTATAATCCAATCAATTAGTTTTCTGTATTTACTCATTTTTAAATCACTCCATTCGAATTAATAACAAAATTAAATTGCTTACGTAAATTAAAAATAACATTGTTAATCAGCTTAAGAACAATTATACAAGAACAGTAGACAGATAAAATAAAATTGGATTAATATAGATTTATTTTGGAGTGAGATTTATAATTTTAAATATATAACTAAATGTTTTTTTAGCATTTTAGGGAAATCTTAAGGGGGGATACTTATAAATAACTATAAATTTAAATTTGATACTAAGCAAAAAATAATAGAAATTATAAACTTATCATTATTAATTTTTATGATAGCATATTTAATTATTAACTGGAATAATATAGGTGATAATGTAGCATCCCATTATAATTCAGTTGGTCAGATTGATTCGTGGGGAAGTAAGAGTAGTTTAATAGTACTCCCTATAATTACAATGATAGTAAATGCATCTATGAGTGGGGTATTATTTTTCCCACAAGCGCTAGATATACCTATAAAACTCACTGAAGAAAATTATGTTAAAGTTTATGAGTTAACGAGAGATTTGATGAATTTTACTAAGATAGCAATTAATATTTCATTTTTATATATGACTATTATGTCAGCAAATTGTAAGCCTTTAGGCACTTGGTTTTTAGCAATTTTTTTGACCGTAATATTTATGCCAATATTTATATATTATATAAAAATAAGAAAATTATAGAAAAAATACTTTAACATTTTATGGTATAATAAAAATCAGGAATTGAAATCTATAGAGTGGTGTTCCATTAAACTTTCTAGCCTACTTCTTAATTGGAAGGAGGTGAGAAGTATGGAACTAAAGATAATTGTTAGTGCTATAAGCACTGTATGTATTGGTCTTTTGACTAATTACATATATGACAAATTAAAAAACCACTCTAGTCGCCCAACTAAGAGTGGTATAGAACTTGATATAAAAATCAAATTCAAGCATTTCAAATAAATTAATTTGGAATATCACTCTACTGCGAATAGACTTCAATTCCTTTTTTATATTTATATTATATCACAATTCAACATCTTTTAAACTTAATTTTTAAAATAGATAATCAGGATTTAAAGATCTTTATAATTTATAACTTTTTCCTCTCCAGATATCATATTTTTAATCTTTATTTCATTATTATCAACTTCATTTTCCCCAATAAATATTACATTATTTATATTTAATTTATTTGCGTAATTTAATTTTTTCTTTAAACTATCATCTTCAAAATAAATACTTACGTTGTATCCTTTTTCATTTAAGTCTGACATAACCTTTCCGCTATATTCAAGTGTATTACCTATTGGTATTATTAAATAATCAGAACTAGACTTTATATTATATCTATCTATGAATCCAATTTCTTTTAAAACAAAGAATAATCTTGTTAATCCAATAGATATTCCAACTCCAGGTAATATATTATTTGTATAATTCTCGGCTAAATTATCATATCTACCACCAGAGCAAATAGATCCAAACTGTTCATTGCCTATAAGGAATGTTTCAAACACACTTCCTGTGTAATAATCTAATCCTCTGATTATCTTTAAATCAACTTCAAATTCATTATCTTTTACACCTAAAATTTTCAATGTAGATACAACTTTTTTTAATTCATCTAATCCTTCAGAGAAACATTCATTTTGGATGTTTAAATTCACTAACTTATCTAGTAGAATGTCATTTGACTCATTAAGATTTAGTAAGTTAGTTAAGTAAATACTTTTTTCATCTCCGATAATATCACGTAAACTTTTATTAAAAGCGTCTTTACCTATTTTATCATATTTATCTATAAGAGTTACAACCTCTTGAACATCGTATATTTGTAATTGAGATAACACTCCTTTTAAAATTTTTCTATTACTAATTTTAAACTTATAATCGTTTAAACCAATAGACTTAAATGCTTTAGATGCTAGACTAATTACCCATGCATCATTGTAGACACTTAGTTTATCTTTTCCAATGACATCTACATCTAACTGGTAAAACTCTCTGTATCTACCCCTTTGATTTCTTTCGCCTCTATATACTTTACCTAGCTGATATTTTTTGAAAGGAAATACTAGATCGTTATAGTTTTGTGCTACATATCTTGCAAAAGGCACTGTTAAATCAAATCGTAAAGATAAATCATTTTTTCCTTTTTCAAATCTATATACTTGCTTTTCTGTTTCACCACCACTTTTAGCAAGTAATACACTTGATTTTTCTATTATAGGTGTATCAATGGCTAAACATCCGTTATTTTCATATATATTTGTTATTTTGTTTACTATATCGTTAAAAATTGATTGGTCATTAGGTAATAACTCCATGAATCCTGGTAAAATACTTGGTTTTATATAGTTGTTTTTCATATAATATCGCTCCTATTTGAATAAATTATTTTTAATATTAAAAAAAGCCATGTAGGCATATATCCCACATGGCTTAATAAATTATAAATACACTTAATTTATCATTCCTAGAGATACAAGCCTACGCGAACAGACTTGTATCTGCTTAAACAGACCAAGTCTCTAGAAATGTTGATGTATTAAATTTAATCTAATAAGTGTATTCATAATAATCCTCCTAAAAAATAATTTATAAAGATAATAGTCCAATAAATAAGAAAAGTCAATAGTAATTTTTAGAATCTATTTTCATTAACATGCAAACTTTAAAATTCTAAAACAAAAACTGAGAACATAACTATTGTTGATAGTGCAAAAAAGATTAAAGAAACTCCAGCTTTCTTTTTCCTAGATTCAATTATTTGTTTATCTGTATCACTCATATGAGACAAATACTTCTTTTTGCCTATCAAAATACCTTTACATAGTATGTTTTACAATGTCAAAATTATTTTACATGGCTAAATTTCAACCTTTATATAATGTATATATAAGTAAATCATAACATATAACAACCTTTATTTTATAAAGGACATACTAGATTTATTTTCTATAAATATTGGGTAGTATATAATATTATTGATAATTAATATATGTTGGATTAAATATCCTATAAAGGAGATGATTTCTTGAAGAAATTTACATGTGAAAATTGTAAAAGTAAATTATATGCAAGAGAAGTTCCAATATTTTCTTCCTTAGAAAAAGATGAGATGAATAAAATAGCTACTAATATGGATCACATTACCTTTAATAAGGGAGATATACTTTGCACAGAAGGGGAAGAATCGTCTAAGTTATTTATTTTAAGTAGCGGGTCTGTAAAGCTTTCAAAGCTTACTAATGAAGGTAAAGAACAAATAGTACATATTTTAAATGAAGGTGAATTTTTTGGAGAATCGAATCTATTTGATAATAGAGCTATTAGTAATTTTACAGCAACTATTTTAGAAAAAACTAACGTATGTATAATGTCTAAAGATAACTTTGAAGAAGTTTTAAGCAAGAACCCAAATATAGCTTTTAAGATAATAAACCAGCTTAGTAAAAGGTTAGTAGAGACGGAGAATATAGCACTAAATTTAGCTACAAATGATGTTCATTCAAGGATAGCAAACATGCTTTTAGATTTTAGTGAAAAATACGGAGTTAAATCTAATGAAGGTATTATAGTTAGGATGCCTATCAGTAGAGAAGGTATGGGAAATTACTGCGGGATTACAAGAGAAACTATAAGTAGAAAACTTCCTATGTTTGAAGATATAGGAGCGATAAAATTAAAAGGAAATAAAACTATAATAATAAAAAATTTAAATCAGTTGAAAGAATTTATTTACTAATAAAAAAAGCTATAGTTGTATAACTATAGCTTTTTTATATATCTACGATTTTACTAAAATATTAAATAATTTCACATCACTTAGAGCCTGTACTCCGTAATTTATATCTGCCTCCATTGCGACTATGTCTCCTTCATTTAATACTACTTCTTCATCTTCATTGTATAAAATTTTACAACTACCTTCTATCATTACAAATAAAGTTTCCATTTCATAATATTCTTTATCTATGCTTTCACCTTTTGCAAATGAGAAGAATCTTATTTCTGTATTATCGTTATCTATTAAAGCTTTGCTAGCAATTTTGTTTCCCGTGTGACTTATCATTTCATTTAATGCTATTTTTTTAAAAGGTTCAATATTTCTTAAGTATTTCATATGCTAATCCTCCTTAACTACAACTAAAAGCATTTTCATATCTTCTTTTGCTGTTACTTGATGAGGTATATTTGCAGGCATTACAACAAATTGACCCTTAGTGGCTTCCATTGAGTTATCTCCTATTTTTACAGTTGCGACCCCTTCATGTATATAAATTAAAGCATCACCTTTTGCTGCATGAGGACCAACCCCCTCACCTTTTCCAAAGGCTAGAACTGTGATGCCTACACCTTTTTTCTGAGCTATAGTAACTGTTTCTATTTGACCATCTTTACAACTTACTAAACTATCAAAATCTATGCTTTGTCCTTTTACAATGTTCTTTATTAATTCACTCATATCATAATCTCCTTTTAATGTATTTATTTTATAGGTACATTATATTTGAATCCTTAAAATAAAAATGTGATTATAATCAAAGTTTTAGATTTTATTTAAAGTGTAAGTCGTATAGGAAAATGGTATAAAGTATAAGAGTAAGGTGTACACATGGGTTATAGCAATACTATAAACTTAGGTACTTTATTAAAGCTAAGAAAAATTATATAATAACTAAATTGTTATATATTAAGGGGAACTATATATGAAAAAATTAAAAAAATATTTAATTTATATAATCCAAATTACAATTGTAATTAGTGTTTTCTTTTTTTTATTTTTAAATATAGATATTGATGGTAATAAAAATAAAAAAGAAGTTAAAGTAGGCCTTTATGACTATGGATCTTATTATTCTTTAGATAAAGGATCAAAGCCTAGTGGGTATTATAATGATTTATTAAAGTTTATTTCTAAAAAATTAGGATTTAAATATACTTATGTTAACTGTAAAACTCAAGAAGGATTAGATTATTTAAAAAGTGGAAAAATCGATTTATTGTTTGGATTAAGTAAAACTTCTGATAGAGAACAAAATTACATATTTACAGATCATTATATAGCAGATGAAAATTATGCTATATATGCAAATCGGAATGAAAAATATAATGACTTAAAAGGGCTTAATGGTCTAAAGTTTGGATATATAAAAAACGAGCAAAATAATAAATATGTTTCAAATATGCTAAGAAAAAAGAATATACAAACAGAATTTATAAATGAAAGCTCATATGAAGAAGCGCAAACTGATTTAAAGGAGTCTAAAGTAGACTTTATAGTAGCTCCTATAAATAAGGATTTAGAAAATCAGAAGTTTAATAGAATTTTAGAGTTTTCTTGCGAGCCAGTATATATAGCGGGGTCTAAAGGCAATGAATCACTTATAAATCAAATTGATGAAGTTTTATCAGAAAGCAAATATGGAATTTTAATTTATAATAAGTATTATAACGAGTACTTTTCAAAGAATGTTTTTAAAAATAAGATTATTTTAGTATTAATTTTATTTATATTATTATTTATATATTACATTATCTTTAGAAAAACAAAAACAATACGTAAGAGAAAAGAAATCAGTGAAAACTTAAGAAATGATAAGTATGTAATGTATTATCAGCCAATAATAAATCCTAAAACTAATAACATAGTAGGATTAGAGTCTCTTTTAAGAATGAAAAGTGAAAAAGGGATCTTAACACCAAATTATTTTCTAGAAGACATAGAAAAAAGTAATATGATATTTGATATATCTATATGGATAATAAAGAAAGTCTTAGAAGACTATGATAAAATTAAAACCTATGAAATTTGTAAAAACAGTAAGTTTTATATTTCAGTTAATATATCATGTATAGAAATTGAAGATGAAGAATTTATAGAAAAACTTATAGAAATTAGTAAAAGTCCTGATTTTATTAAGGATTTAATATGTTTAGAAATTGTAGAAAAATTTAAATCTAGTGATTTATCTAAAATACAAAAATCCATATTAATACTGAAAAAGCATGGTTTTACTATAGCTATTGATGATTTTGGTATAGAATATTCTAACTTAGATTTATTAAGTCAAATAGATGCTAATATAATAAAGTTAGATAGATATTTTATTAGTGATATAAAAACTACTTTATTAAAAAGAAAAATCATTGAGTTTGTAAGTGAAATATGTAAAGTTTCAGATAAATCAATTGTATGTGAAGGTGTAGAAAATGATGACCAATTAGAGATTATAAAGAATATAGATTATGAAAAAATTTATATACAAGGATTTTTCTATTCTAAGCCAATTGATATTGAAGAATTAGAGCACTTTACTATAAAACAGAGTTGATAATAAGTGAACTTAATTATAATTGACAGAAAAGACTATCTATTATTAATTATATATGTTATAATAGTATTTGTAGAGATACAAAAGTAAATCAAGATTAGGTCTTGATATGGTTAATAGGAGTACATTTCAATGGAAAATGGAATAGTAAAATGGTTTAACAATGAAAAAGGATTTGGTTTCATAACAGTAGATGGAGGAGAAGATGTATTCGCTCATTTCTCAGCTATACAAACTGATGGGTTTAAATCATTAGAAGAAGGTCAAAAAGTAAGCTTTAATATAGTTAAAGGTGCTAGAGGTCTTCAAGCAGAAAACATAACTATATTATAATATATATATTCATGTTAATTAAAAAGACACAAAAAAGTGTCTTTTTTTTATAAAAATTTTTAGATTATACAATATATAATCTATTAGGTGGTGAACTTAATGATTAATTTTACAAACGAATTAATTTTAAAAACATTAAATACATTTTTTTTAGTTGGAGTTTTATTTATTGGATATAAATTAGTCTGTTATATTGAAAAAAAAATAACTCTACTTATAGAAAAATATATATAAATTAAACTTTTCCATAGTATCATTTAGATATTGAGCATTGAAATTAACATATAACATAGGATTTGAGAATTCATATATAATATCTTCATACATTTCTAAATTAACAGTTCTATTATGATTTAAATTTATTAATTAATTTCAGTTAAAACAATAAACTTGTAATTTCTATTTACTATCAATATGTTCAGATTCAAAATTTTTACTATCCAAAATATTTATATTTGTAAATTAAATTTTATTCTAAATACCTTTAATCTCAGCATCTGGAAAAACGTTATATTAAAGATCCTGCTAATAAAAATTTTTATAAAAGTACTATTAGTATTAATTTCTAAAATGTATAATTATAATTGGGAATACTAGGATATGACTTTATAGATTAATGGGGGAATAAAAAATGAATAAGTTTAATTGTTTAATTTGTAATGAAGAAGTACTTTATGAAAATGAGAGTAAGGAAAGAGTATGTTATTTCTGTAAAAAAACTTACGAATCAGCTATAGTATGCAAAAATGGACACTATGTATGTGATTCATGTCATAGTAGTGATGCACTTACGGCTATAACTAACTATTGTTTAAATAGTGATAGTATAAATCCATTAGAAATGGCAGTAGATTTGATGAAGCATCCAGCTATTAAAATGCATGGACCAGAGCATCATTATTTAGTTCCAGCAGTATTAAGCACTGCATTTTTAAACAAAACTAATGAAAAAGCAAAGTTAGAAAGTTTATTAGACGAGTGCCAAAAAAGAGCTAAGAATGTATTAGGGGGATTCTGTGGATTTTACGGAGCATGTGGAGCTGGAGTAGGTTGTGGAATTTATACTAGTTTAATACAAGAGTCAGGTCCTATGAATAAAGAGGAATGGGGGCTTTGTAATTTAATGACATCAAAGGCGCTTGAAAATATAAGTAAGTATGGAGGGCCAAGATGTTGCAAAAGAGATTCTTTTACAGCTATAGAAACAGCTATAGATTTTACTAAAGAACATTTAAAAGTGGATTTAGATAAAACTTTAGATTTAAAGTGTAATTTCAATAGTTTAAATAAAGAATGCTTAAATTCAAAATGCAAATTTTATACTGACGATGAATTAGTCTTAGAGTTGAATTAGACTATTAACATATAAATAAAAAAGTATATCCCAAAGGATATACTTTTTTATTTATATGTTTCTATTTAATAGCTGTAACTGAAGCAGACATAATATATTCACCTACGTTTAAGTTATGACCCCACTTTTCTTCATACTCTTTAGAAACAGGTTTGACATCTATTTTTATATTTTTAAATCCTGAATTTTCTAAGTAAACTTCTAACTCTTCAACTGAAGAGGCTCCTGTGACTCAGCCACAATATAGTTTTTCATCTTGTTTCATTTCCTGAGTTAAATCTTTCATAAGAACTATGTCTGATATAGATAATCTACCGCCATTTTTAAGAACACGATAAGCCTCATCATAGACTCTTTGCTTATTAGGAGATAGATTTATAACACAGTTTGATATTATAACATCAACTAAGTCATTTGCTACAGGTAGGTTTTCAATTTCACCTAGTCTAAAGTCTACATTTTTATAATTGTTAGTTAAGCCATTACTTCTCGCTTGACTTAACATTTCTGGAGTCATATCAACACCTATAACAAGTCCATTATTTCCAACTTTTTTAGATGCTAAGAAACAGTCAAATCCAGCTCCACTACCTAAATCAAGCACAGTTTCACCTTCTTTTATATCTGCAATTAAGTGAGGGTTTCCACATCCTAAACCTAAGTTAGAATCTTTTGGAACTATATCCATATCTTCATTAGAATACCCTATACTTTTAGATATGTCTTCTCCGCAACAGCTTAGATTAGACTCATTTGTTACAATTTTTTTATAGCTATCTCTAACTATATTTTTTATCTCTCCAGTAGTAATATCTTTCATATTACAAGCACCACCTTTTTATAAAATTTTATTATTTATTAAACCAATGTTTAGTTTTATTTGCTATTGCAACTAATGCAAGCATAACTGGAACTTCAACAAGTACTCCAACTACTGTAGCAAGTGCCGCTCCTGAATTTAATCCAAATAAAGCTATTGCAACTGCTACTGCAAGTTCAAAGAAGTTACTAGCACCTATCATACCTGCTGGTGCTGCTACATTATGAGGTAAATTCCATGCTTTACACCAAAGATAAGCTAGGAAGAATATAAAGAATGTTTGTATTGTAAGTGGTATTGCAATTAATAGTATATGTGTTGGGTTATCTATAATCTTCTGTCCTTGGAAAGCAAATAATATTATTAATGTTAGTAATAATCCAACTACAGTTATCCCATTAAACTTAGGCAAAAACTCATTTTCAAAAAAATCTAATCCTTTGTTTTTTATTATCATAGTTCTTGATAAGTATCCTGCAACAAATGGAATTATAACAAATAATACAACTGATAATAACAGAGTATCCATTGGAACAACTACATTAGTTACACCTAATAATAAAGCTACAATGGGAGCAAAGCCTATTAGTAATATAAGGTCATTTACTGCAACTTGAACTAGTGTGTATGCTGGATCTCCATCTGTTAAGTGACTCCAAACAAATACCATAGCTGTACATGGTGCTGCTCCAAGTAACACTGCTCCTGCTAAATATTCTTTTGCTAAATCAGCTGGTATAAAGTTCTTAAATACTATAACTAAGAAGAAATATGATATCGCATACATTGTAAATGGCTTTATTAACCAGTTTGTTCCGCAAGTAACAACTAAGCCTTTCTTTTGTTTTGCAGCATTTTTTATAGATGTAAAATCTATCTTAAGCATCATTGGATAAATCATTAGCCATATAAGTATAGCTACAGGTATAGAAACTTGAGCGTAAGTGAATTTATCTAGAGTTTTAGGTATTTGAGGTAAATAAACTCCTATTAAAACCCCAACCACTATACAAAGTGCTACCCAAACTGTTAAATATTTTTCAAATACACCCAGTCCTCCACTTTTTTCTTTTTTATTGCTCACTATTTTTCCTCCTATATTTTTATTTAGAACTTCCTTCTCTTATAAGTCTTGCAAAGTCATTTGGAAGTATTTCATTTTCTTCTATCTCATTTGCCATTTTTTCAAAATCATATTTGACTTCTATAATTTCTGCTTCAACACTTGATGGAGTTTTAGTTATTTCATCTTCATTTTTTATATCTATAATTATATAGTTTGCATTTGGGTTACCTGTTTTAGGTTTACCAACACTTCCAGCATTAATAAGTAGCTTTTTTCCATAAAACTTGGCATATGGAATATGAGTATGACCACAAATTAATATATCCTCTACTAACTCACTCATAACCTCATCTGCTTCTTTTGAGTTTTCCTTTAAATACTCATTTATAAGTCTTGTACTTCCATGAACAAATCTTATAGTTTTACTATCAAACGTAAAGATTAATTCTTTTGGTAAATTTTTTAGATATTCTTTGTTTCCTTTGGTTGTAGTTTGACCTGTAAAGTGCATTGAAAGACCTGCTTTTTCAGCATCTTTAGGATCTGGGTAATCACATCCACAAACTATTTTTAAGTTTCCTATAGCATCATCATAATTACCCATTATAGTAAGTATCTTATCTTTCTTTAAAGTTTCAATAACTTCATTTGGTCTCGTTCCATAGCCTACTAAATCACCTGTGCATACTGTCATATCTACACCTTTAGTTTCAATATCAGCTAATACTGAATCTAGTGCATATATGTTGCTATGTATATCCGATATTACTGCTATTTTCATGTACGTTACCTCCTAAATTTGATTTATTTTGTTATCTGTGAGATTACATTTTTAACCTGTGAAACAGTATCACAATTTAAATTAGCTTTTTTGTATGCTTTTAAAATTTCATAATCATATCTTAGATGTGTATCTTTATCTAACTCATTGTCTAAAATATTTTGAATAAAATTATATTCATTTAAAGTCTCATCATCTAATTTATAATAAATAAACTTTGCCTCTTTGTAATAATTAACCAAATTAGCATTAGTAAGCTTACTTAAATGTCTAGATGCATTAGACTGTGATATTTCAAGTATTGCTTCTATTTCACAAACACATAAAGGTCCATCTCTTAAAATATTAAGTATTCTTAATCTAGTTTCATCGCTTAAAGCTTTTAACATTTGTATAAGTTCCATAATAACTCCTTTTCATATTAACATATTCACTTATAATCATATGATATGTTAAATAAAATGATTTGTAAACAAATAAATCAAAAAAATTTGATGTTTTTATTTTAAATCTTTTAGAAATTAATATTTATTCATAATTTATTCATATTTTTTTCTTATTATTAGGATAAAAATAATAAGAAAAGGTAGTGATTATATGAAAAAATCATTAGTAGGGGCATTAGCATTAGGGCTAGTAATAGGGGCAGGAACAATGGGAGTAACAATATTTGCAAATGAAAAAGATGTTGCTACTCAGACATTTTCAAATGGGGTAACTCCAGCAGTATCAAATGTAGATCAAAATGATTTTAACCAAGTGAATACTCAGTTTAAAGAACTAAGTCAAGAAACAAATCAAATTGAAAAGTTAGATGGAACTCAATACAAGAACTCAAATTCAGATTCTAATTCAAATTACAGAAATTGTTGTTCATATGGGAACTATGGAAATGGAAGTATAAACTAATTTTTACATAGAAAAAGCTAATCTCAAAATAGAGATTAGCTTTTTCCCTGCGAAGATTAATTACAATATACTATAAAATTAATAATTTTATGGTATATTGTAATTAATTTATATAGCAAGATAGAAAAGGGAGACGTATAAATGTTTAATATATTGATAGTAGATGATGAGAAGAAGATAACACAAGTTATTAAAGCATATTTAGAAAAAGAAGGATATAACTGTATAGTAGCTAATAATGGAGAGCAAGCGCTTAAATATATTACTAATAACAACTTAGATTTAATAATTTTAGATAGAATGCTACCAGATATAAGTGGAGAAAATATTTGCAAAAAAGTAAGAGAGACTTCTATGGTTCACATAATAATGCTAACCGCGAAAACTGAAGATGAAGACCGTATAGAAGGATTTAACACAGGGTGTGATGACTACGTATGCAAGCCTTTTAATGTTAAAGAGTTAGTTTTAAGGGTAAAAGCAGTTTTTAGAAAATTAGACGTAGAAAATAAAGATGTATTAAAATTTTCAGATAAACTTGAAATAAACATGTCGTCACATGATGTAAAAGTGAGAGGTGAAAAAATTATATTAACTAATACCGAATATAAGATACTTTTATTATTTGCAAAAAATCCAAATCGGATATTTAGCAGAGAACAATTACTAGAGTTAGCAATAGAGGAACATTATGAAAAAGTTGATAGAATTATAGATGCTCATATAAAAAATCTTAGACAAAAAATAGAATTAGATACAAAAAAGGCTAAAATTATTCAAACTGTATATGGGGTAGGTTATAAATTTGGGTTATAAATTAAGAAAGCAAAGACTTAATAAAAAATTAATTCTATCTTTAGTATCATTAATAATTCTAGTCGTGATAACCATAGCTGTATCTATAAATAGTGTTTTTGAGAAGAAGTTTGAAGAATATATAATTAAAAATAATAAAAATGAGGTTTCTAACTTAATAAACTCGATTCAATCAGAATATATGGATGGGAGATGGAACTTATATAGTATAGAAAAAATAGGAGAAAATGCCATAAACAAGGGTATATTTATAGATTTATATGATACAGATCAAACACTAATTTGGGGGGCTACGACATATAGCCAAGATAGATGCAACAAAATTATGGGAAACATAGAAAACAACATGAATCATACAAGGTCAAATTGGCATGGGAAGTATACGGAACAAACATTTAGTTTAAAAAATTCTAGTGATGAAGTTATTGGATCTGTAAAAATTGGAACATATGGTACTCTTTATTACATGGATAATGATGTTGATTTTTTAGAAGAAATAAACAAGGTAATTACAATAATCGGTATTTTAATGACTTTAGTAACAGTATTTATAGCTATACTAATTTCTAACAATATCTCTAAACCAATAGAAGTTGTATCTAATATGGCAAATTTAATGGGAGAGGGCGGTTTTGATAGCAAAATTGATTATCAAAGCAATATATACGAAATTGATACTCTTATATCATCCATAAATAATTTATCATTAAAATTAGAAGAACAAGAAAACTTGAGGAAAAGATTAACTACAGATATATCTCATGAACTCAGAACTCCGCTTACAAATGTACAAACTCATTTAGAAGCAATGATAGATGGAGTTTGGGACCCAAGTATAGAAAGACTAAATAGTGTAAATGAAGAAGTAATAAGACTTACTAATTTAGTCAATCAATTAAAAAACTTAGCTAAGTTTGATAGTGAAAAAAATAAACTTAATTTAACTGAAGTTAATATAGAGAAACTTATCAAAAATATAGTTTACAACAATCAAGGGTGTGCACTAGAAAAAAACATAAATATAATGATGAATTTAGAAAATATAAATGCATATTTGGACAAAGATAAAATTTCACAAGTTGTTGTGAATTTACTTTCGAATGCAATAAGATATACAAACAATGGGGGAAATATATATATTAATGCATATGAAGAAAAAGAAAATATTAAAATACATTTTAAAGATGATGGGGTAGGTATTCCAAAGGAAAGTTTAAAGTATATCTTTGAAAGGTTTTACAGAGTTGATGAGTCTAGAAGCAAAGAAACAGGAGGTATTGGGGTTGGACTTACTATTGTAAAATCAATAATTGATCTACACAAAGGTAAAATAGAGGTTAAAAGCAAGAAAAATAAAGGAAGTGAATTTATAATTACACTACCAATTATAAGTAATTAAAATAATTAAAGTAAATTTAACATCAAATTCACAATTTATTCATACTTTTACTCTATTATAATTCCATAAGATATTCTCCTCTTTAACATAGATATAATTTTTAAAAATAGGTAAATTCTTAAAAAGGATTTACCTATTTTTTATAAAAATATAGTGGTATTAAAAAAATTTTACAATTTATTCATAATTTATTCATAATTGTTTGATATTCTTTAATAAGTTACAAAAAAGTTACAAATAAATGGAGGAAGATTAATTATGCTAAAGAGAAAAGTTTTAATACCTATTACTGCAATTATGATAGTATCATCAAGCATGAGTGCATTTGCAAATGAGGATAAAGGAAGTTCAAAAAGTAAAGATGAATATAAAAAAATAACATATAAGACGGCTAAAGTTAACGCTAAAAAAGGGCTTAATATAAGAAATACACCTAAAGTAGAAGATAAGAATAAAATATATGCAGTTCCAAAAGGAACGGAACTTGAAATATTAGGTAAAGACAATGATTGGTACAAAGTTGAACTAGAAAATGAACAATCAGGATGGATAAATTCAAATTATGTAGATGTAAAAAACGACTCATTATATATAAGTGCTAACAATGTAAATTTTAGAGAAGAGAAAAATTTACATTCTAAAGTATATGAAGTTTTAGAGAAGGATACAAAAGTAGAATTTTTAGAAGATAATGGAGATTGGATAAAGGTTAAGTACAATAATGAAGAAGGATATATATATAGCAAGTACATAACAAATGAAAAGCCAGTTATAAAAATAAAAGAGGAAGTAGTAAAAGGAGTTACAAGCTCAAGTGTAAATGGAAACACTACTCAACAAATTAGTAAACCACAAGAGAATGGCAATATTGAACAAAACAATGAAAATAATGAAACTGATGTAATTCAAAATCCATCAGCAAATACTGATAAACCTGAACAAGATATAAATGCTGGAGCAGAAAATAGTAAGCCTGAAGAATCACAAACCCCTCCAGCGAGTAACTCTAGTAAGCAATCTGCAATAGTAGACTTAGCTTATTCGCAGTTAGGTAAACCTTATGTATGGGGAGCTGAAGGTCCTAATTCTTTTGACTGTTCAGGTCTTATGACTTACATATTTAAAAATGCTGGAGGTATAAATTTACCTAGAACATCTAGTCAACAATCTAACTTTGGAACGACTGTAAGCAGATCTGATCTACAGCCAGGAGATTTAATATTCTCGAGTACTGATGGAAGTGGCGGAGTGAGCCATGTTGGAGTATATGTTGGTAATGGAGAAATGATACATGCACCTAAACCAGGAGATGTTGTAAAGAAAAGCAATATAAATACAAGTTATTGGAATGGTGCTTATTTATGGGCAAAAAGAGTTATATAATTTGCAATTGATGTATTTTATGAAGAATTAAAATTTATTCATACATAAATTTTAAAATATAAACAATACTATAGATAAACCTTAAAATTTTGTTCTATATTGTAACCTCATTAAATTTTTTAAAGTTATATAAATATTAGAAAATAGTTAAGGAGTATTTGTAACTAAATATTCCTTAACTATTTTTATGTGGTATTATTCAAATAAAATTTTTTATTATTAATTAGATAAATATTCTGATTTTAATAAATCTAGTGTAATGAAATTACTATCAATATCAACTTCTTTAAAACCAGCACTTTTATGACCCTTTATAGCACTTTTTCTATCTAAAGGAATTACATTTCTTAAAACCCTCACATCAAAGTCATTGAATGCAGTAGCTGCAAGTTTTAATAAACCTTTAGTGCAATATCCTCTACATCTATGCTTACTCTCTATAACTATTCCTATGCGGTGTAAATCATTTGAGGGATCATAGTAAAAGCATACATCACCTACAAACTCATCAGTTTTGATATTTAAAATATAAGCATAGTACATATTTACTCTTTCAGATATCCACTTAGAATACCATTCACTCCAATACTTTTTAGAAAAATCAATACAACCTGTTTCGTTATTATAGTTTTCAATTCCAAGATTATAACCTTTATTGTAAGACATGGTATCTTCCTGAGATAAAATTAGTTGTCTGTACTTAAGTTCTTCAAATGATGGAACATGTAAAATCAACTTGTTCATAATGTAGAATTCCCCCTTTTAAAGTTATAATTATTTTTTTAATAAATTATTTAGTTCTTCAGATGTTTTTGCATTATCCCACTTTGAGTAAAAATAAAAACCAATAACATGACCTATTATTGTAAGTATAAAAATATATAATATCCATGGTTTTATAAAAATAAACATATCTGGTGAAAATAACCATACAGTTATAATTCCTCCAAGTGTATTTATAATAGATGATATAGCAATCTTATTAAAAGCTTTAAGTGATGAGAAATTCCATAAAGCAGGATACATTACTCCAAATATAATTGCAGAAATAGCACATATACAAACTAAGTTCCAGGTATATTTAACGGATAATGATACATCTCCTAAAAATATAGAAATTAATAACAAGACCCATATAAATGTTAGTGAAAATATTTGAAAAAAAGATGATTTAAATTGTTTAATCATAATAGTCTCTCCTTTATTATTTTTACATAATGTCTATTTACAAAGTGAAATGAGCCATCACTAAGTATTACTTCTAATCTTGCATTTGGGGCAGATGAAAACTCTTTAACTTCATTTAGATTAATAATTGTTTGATTGTTGATTTTCACAAAACTTTTATAGTTTAGACTTTCTATTTCTTTTAGTCGTTTATTTATCAAATAAAGTTCTTTAGATTTCATTTTTACACAACACATATTACCTTCTGACTGAAATTCTAATATATCGTTGATATTTACTTTGGTTTTGCTATTATTTTTAGTATTTATAACTGTTATTTTTGAAATTTGTCTTATGTAGCTTTCTAAATCATGTCCAAGGTTTACATTTTCAGGACAAACCTTAATTTCTACTTCATCTCTGCTTAAAATCTTATCTATCAAAATATTAATTTTCATATTTAACTCCTTTCTTGATTTAAATATACTATCAAAAAGTTTAATTATCTACAGATTTGTGTTTTGGTGCACTTTTTAATAACACAGTTACATACAATAATAATTTTTATATAGAGAATAATACATTTTAAATAATTAAATTGGAGTGAAATAAATGAATATAGGAGTAATATAGCGAAGTTATAAATTAGCTAAATAGAAAAATTTAAATTAGAGAGTGTGAGAAGGTATTTTGATTATTTATAGAAATATAGGGTAGTAAAGTATACTAATATTATTTTATAAAAGGTTGGGGTGATGGTATATGTATAGTTTATTTAATGAATTTAAAGAAATAGAGTCTGATAAGTACCTTTTGAGAAAGATAGCATATTCAGATTCAAGAGATATCTTGGAAATGTATTCAGATGAGGATGTTATGAAGTTTAACTCAGGTCAAAAAATTAGTTATATAGAAGACATTATAAAGCTTATTGACATTATAGATAAGGGATTTGAAAAAAAGTGGTTTATAAGATGGGGAGTAATTGAAAAAAGTACTAATAAATATTTAGGAGATCTTGCTCTACACCATTTTGATGAAAATGAAAATAAAGTTCAAATTGGCTATATGTTAAAGAAAGCTCACTGGAACAAAGGAATCATGAGTGAAGCCGCTCCATTATTAATTAACCATGTAAGTGAAAGTACACCTGTTCAAACAATCGAAGCCCATATATATCCTCAAAATACAGCATCTATAAAGCTAGCAGAAAAATTAGGCTTTAAATTTAAAGAATTATCAAGTGATGATAAGGACAAAAATAAAGTTAGAGTTATTTATTCGATGAAATTAAGGTAGATACTTTAAGGTATATAAAATAATGTATATTACATCATTCATATTAAGATATTTATTTTGATTTATATAATATGAATGATGTTTAATAATTAAAATTTTATCCAATTTTACTTCCTTGAACCTTTAAATCTTATATTTATCAAATATCTTATTACTAAAACTAACATTTTTAGAAAAGTAAATTAACCAAACTAAAAATGCTATCCAAAAACACCAATTAGATATAAATAAACATCCAATTCCTCCTATCAAAAATATTAGGCCATAGTTAAAAAATGTATTTCTAAAATCTTTACTTAATTTTACTTCATCATAATATTTTCTTTTATCTTTAGAAATTAAATTATATCCACCGATCAAAATACACGCTTTATCTTTAAATATAAAAAATATAAATGATATTATAAAAAATATTCCTGCCATAGATAAAGAACTATAAAACATTCTAAATTCTCCCCTTTTGTACATTAAAATTTTTCGAAATAGTATATACAATGATTATAGCGATTTTAAATAAGAAATAGAGTATTAAATATATTAAGAAATCTTAATAGTGTTTTTATATAAAAGTATATATCTTAACAACAAATTTATATGGATTTTAATAAAATATTATTAAATAAAATATAAGGGGGGGATATCAATATGTTATCCAAAGAAACTAGGTTAGACTCATTTAAATTAAATATAAGAAATGCAGTAAATAGTCTACAAAATAATGATTTTAACAATGCAAAGGAACATATACTTTCAGCTATTATGGCAAATTTTAATGCTGCTGAACCACATAATTTATTTGGCATTTACTATGAATTACAAGGTAATTTAGGGTTGGCTAGAAAGCATTATAGGGCATCTATATGTTTAAATCAAACACTAGAGTGTGCAAACAGAAATTTAGAAAGAGTTTGTATGCTTAAGTATGTATGTAGTCAAGAATATATAGATTATGGAGAGCTATGAATAGCATAAAAAATAATCCAGCACAAATGAGAGTAAAAGTACTGGATTAAATATAATGTATAACTAAGTCACATATAAATAAACCTTAGTTATACATATTAACATATTCATAAATTTTATTATTGATTCATAAAATTTATGAACTTTACAAGTTTAATTAACTAATATTAATAAGAGCATTAAAAAAGAGTATATATATCTAAATTAATAAAATCAATTTAGATATATATACTCTTTTTTAGATAGTCAGACTATAAATTTAGAACTTAAGCAATGTACATTAAATTATCTATCCTTTTGATAAAGGGTATAAACATTATAAATACTTAACAAAATAGCGAAAACTAATAAGATTAATTGTTTTGCACTCATTTTACCACCTCAATAAAATATATAATTATATATTTTATTTTAAATCTATGTACAAGTAAAGGAAACAAAATGTTACACAAATTTAAAATTAACGACAAAAACATCGTATTTTCCTGTTTTTGCAATTAGATTAATTAAAATTAAATACTCTAATGTAGTATTTTCAAGTGTTGTAAGATTTTATATCCATCACTTGAAAACCCGACATAGGGTCTATAAGTGTATTTAATTGGAAAAATTGTAAATAAAAATTGGCTAAAACTAAAAATAAATATTCCATTATAAACCTTCATTAAAAAGTACGATAGATGATAATTATCTAAAATTATAAAAAATCGAAAAGCAATTAATAAAGATATAAGGGGTCCAGCGGCATTCATTAAAATTGATTTTAAATTATTATACATTGGATTCCAATTTACACAACCATACGATATATCAATTAAGGATGAATAACCATTAAAATAAATAGTTAACCTACCAAATCTAAACTTTTTATTTAAACTAGCTGTTCCTATATAAATACTTACAACATCATCTGTAAGTATTAATGCGGAAATTGCATGACCTAACTCATGAAATAAAACTAAAATTGGCATTGATAAAATATATATGATTGGATAAATTAAAAAATCTAAGCAACGTAAACTCATATTTCCACCCCTTAGATAATTATATTATCAACCATTCAAATACTATTCCGGAAAATATACATTGATAAAAATCTAACTAACTATTAAGAAATTTAATTATATGTATTGAAAATTGCAATTTTTAATATGCAAAATTTGATGATAGTATATTTATAAACAGAAAGCGCTTTCGAACTTTTAAAATTTTAAATTAAATTAGAAAACTTTTTACCAATATAGACGAGAAGTATCCAAAAATTTATGAGACTTTCAATCATAAGTTATTTTAATACTTGGAGGAAATTAACATGAGCTACAAATTAAAATTACAAGAGGTTAATGATTTATTTAATGAATTAAAAAAAGAGTACATAATTTATGCTCCAAAGAGATTTGAGAAGCAAGGAAGATACTCAGATACAGATATAATTAAGTATGATGAAATAAATTCTGTTGAAGAAATTGTATTTAAAGAAAAATCAACTTATCCTGCAAAGGAAGTTATTACTCCTATATCACAAACTCTATATTATTTTATAGAAAATGAATTTAGAGAAAGTACTATGAAAAGTCAAAAGAAAATTTTAATCTTTGCAAGACCTTGTGATATAAATGCTCAAAAAAGACAAGACAATATATACCTTAAAAATGGAAACTTTGAAGATATATTCTATAAAAGAGTAAGAGATAAAGTTAAGTTTATATGTATGGAGTGTACTGAAGGATGGGATACTTGTTTCTGTGTATCAATGAATAGCAATACAGTAGATGACTATAGTTTAGCAGTAAGATTTAATGATGATAATCTACTGTTTAATGTTAAAGACAATTCTTTTAGTAAATATTTTGAAGATAAGAAAAAAGATGAATTTGAACTTCAATTTATTAAAGAAAATAAAATAAAAGTAGAAATTCCAGAAATAGATAATATAGAAATTTTAAATAAATTAAAAACTCATAAAATGTGGGAAGAGTACAATAAAAGATGTATTCAATGCGGAAGTTGCACCATAGCTTGTAGTACATGTACATGCTTTACAACAACAGATATAGTTCATGACGCAGAAAGTAACATTGGAGAAAGAAAAAGAATTCAAGCATCTTGTCATGTAGATGGATTTGATGAAATGGCAGGAGGTCATGTATTTAGAAAAACAGCTGGAGATAAGATGAGATATAAAGTAATGCATAAAATACACGATTACAAAGCTGAATTTGGAAATGAACATATGTGTGTAGGATGTGGTAGATGTACAGATCGATGCCCAGAGAATATATCTATTACAGCTACTATAAACAAGGTTTCAAAAGCTGTTAAAGAACTAAAGGAGGAGAAGTAAATGGGAGAAAATATTTTAACACCTAAGTCATGTGAGATAATAGACCTATTTAAAGAAACTGATAACGAATGGACATTTAGAATAGCAAGTGATGTTGTTCCTGAACATGGTCAGTTTTTACAATTATCTCTTCCAAAAGTTGGAGAAGCACCTATATCAGTAAGTGGATTTGATAATGGATATTTAGAATTTACGATAAGAGCAGTAGGAAAAGTAACGGATGAAATATTTAAATTAAGCCCTGGAGATAAAATAGCTCTTAGAGGTGCATATGGTAAAGGATGGCCAGTAGATCAATTTAAAGGAAAGAATTTAATTATAGTAGCTGGAGGTACAGGAGTCGCACCAGTAAGAAGTTTAATAAATAAATTCTATAATGAACCTGAATTTTCTAAAAGTGTAAACCTTGTGTTTGGATTTAAAAATTCAGAAGGTATACTTTTTGAGAATGATTTAGAAAGATGGAGTGAAAAGTTTAATACCATATATACTTTAGACAATGATACAAAGTGTGGATGGAAAAAAGGTCTTGTAACTACGCATCTAAACAAATTACCTTTAGAAAAATTCGAAGATAATTATGAGGTTATAATAGTTGGACCACCGGTGATGATGCATTTTACAGCTTTAGAGTTCTTAAAACTGGGAGTTCCAGAGGGAAAAATATGGGTTTCTTTTGAAAGAAAAATGTCTTGTGCAGTAGGTAAATGTGGACATTGCAGAATAAACGAAACTTATGTATGCCTTGAAGGACCGGTATTTAACTATACAAAGGCTAAGACATTATTAGACTAGGAGGGGTTAACTATGAATCATGATATAGATATAAAAAAAGTTAGATTAAATTGCTTTCGTCAATCAAAAGTTCCAGGTGAATTTATGCTTCAAATGCGTGTTCCAGGTGGAACTGTAAATGCTAAATACCTAAATGATATTCAAGAGATTGCTCAAAGATGGGGAAATGGAACATTCCACATGGGGATGAGACAAACATTTAATATTCCAGGAATAAAGTATGAAAATATTGATGAAGTTAATGAATTTATAAAAGACTATCTAAAAGAAGTTGAAGTTGATGAGTGCAACTGCGATATGGAGATTACGGAAAATGGATATCCTACAATAGGAGCTAGAAATGTAATGGCTTGTATAGGCAATACTCATTGTATAAAAGGAAATGTTAACACAAAAGATATGGCCAATAAAATAGAAAAATTAGTATTCCCTTCTCACTATCATATAAAAGTATCTGTAGCAGGTTGTCCAAATGATTGCGCTAAAGGACATTTTCAAGATTTTGGAGTTATAGGTCAAGCTAGAATGGAATATCATCCTGAAAGATGTATAGGGTGCGGAGCTTGTGTTAAAGCATGTGAGCACCATGCCACAAGGGTTCTAAGCTTAAATAACAAAGGGTTAGTAGATAAAGATATATGCTGTTGTGTTGGGTGTGGAGAATGCGTATTAGCATGTCCTGCAAGTGCATGGACAAGAAAGCCTGAGAAATTTTATAGAATAGTTATAGGAGGAAGATCAGGGAAACAAACTCCTAGAATGGGTAAAACTTTTATAAATTTTGCAACTGAGGAAGTTGTTTTAGGCATCTTTGGAAACTGGCAAAAGTTCTCTGCATGGGCTCTAGATTATAAGCCACAGTATTTACATGGTGGACATTTAATTGATAGAGCAGGATATCATAAGTTTAAAGAGATAATTTTAGATGGTGTAGAGTTAAATCCTGAGGCTTTAGTGGCTGAGAATATATTCTGGGCGGAAACTGAATATAGATCAAACTTTAATGTTAAGCCAATTAATAAACACAATGTAGTTGAATCAGATAGAGAAATTAGAAAATAAATTTTAGAAAAAGACATACTTAAGTATGTCTTTTTTTCATTAAATAAAAACTTGTGAATAATCTATACAATATAGACACATCAAGTATCTTGAATCTATTGTAACTATAAAAAAATCTAATTGTATTCATTTATAATTGCAATTAGCCAACTATGGAATTAGATGGTAATATATAAATAAATAGAAAACGTTTTCTAATATTTCAAGGGGGTTTTATTATGGAAACTAAAAATTTTGGATTATTAGAAATTGCAAGAACACAAATTAAAAATGCATGCGATAAGTTAGAATTAGATTCATCTGTTTATGAAGTTTTAAAAAGTCCTATGAGGGTTTTAGAGGTATCATTTCCAGTAACAATGGATGATGGAAGTATAAAATTATTTACAGGTTACAGAGCTCAACATAATAATGTTTGTGGTCCTTTCAAAGGGGGGTTACGATTCCATCCTGCAGTATGCTTAGATGAGGTAAAGGCTTTATCTACTTGGATGACATTTAAATGTAGTGTAGTAGGATTACCTTATGGAGGGGGAAAAGGTGGAATTAATATCGATCCTAGAGATTACTCAAAGTCAGAGTTAGAAAGAATATCAAGGGGGTTTGCTAAATCGATAGCACCTATAGTTGGCGAGTATGAAGATATTCCTGCTCCAGATCTTAACACAAATGGAGAAATTATGGTATGGATGCTAGATGAACATACAAAGGCAACAGGTAAATTTTCACCAGGTGCGTACACAGGTAAACCAGTAGAGTTTTATGGATCATTAGCAAGAACAGAGGCCACAGGATTTGGAGTAGCTAATATGGCTATTGAAGCTGCTAAGAAAAAACATATGGACTTAAATAGTACTACTGTAGGAATACAAGGATTTGGGAATGTAGGTAGTTATACTGCCAAATATATGGATGAAGTTGGAGCAAAAATTATAGCCGTAGAAGATCATACAGGATGTATATATAATAAAGATGGCATCAATGTAAAAGAACTTATTAAATATAATATGGAAAACAGATGCATTAAAGGATTCCCAGGAGCTATACAAGTATCTCAAAGTGTAATAACAATGGATATAGATATACTTTTCCCTTGTGCGTTAGAAAAGCAAATTACACAAGAAAATGCCAATGAAGTAAAAGCTAAAATTATATGTGAAGGAGGAAACGGACCAACTACTCCTGAAGCAGACAAAATTTTATATGAAAAAGATGTTGTAGTTATACCAGATATACTTGCAAATAGTGGGGGTGTTACAGTTTCTTACTTTGAATGGGTACAAAATTTAGAAAGAGTAATTTGGAGTTTTGAGAAAGTTCAAGTAAAACAAAAAGAAACAATGATAACAGCATTTGAAGAGATATGGGATATAATGAAAAAATATTCTGTTGATATGAGAACTGCTACTTACATGAAGTCTATAAAAAGAATTCAAGAAGTTATGAATCTAAGAGGAATATTAAAATAATTCTATATAAGGGGCTGTATATATGAGTGAATTAAATATTTGGATGGATTTTATAAACACAGAATGTGATATAGAATTTATGCATCAAGATGATATATACATTGTAAAAGATATAAATAATCAAAAACATATAGTAAAAAATGAGTATTTTTTACCAGATGTTTATAGCATTGAAGAAGTTCTAGAAAAAATGAGTATAGATAATAAATGCCTTAAAAATCTTATAGAAGAAAACCATGTAAAAATACTTTCTATATTTTAAAATAAAAATTCGCTTTGCTCATGTCGCCAACGACTTCGTCCGTTGCTCAAAATGTCATTTTTTACTTTCACCAAAATAATGGGATCACTAGGTTTTAAAAGTTATCCACAAATATTAGTGAAATATAATTTTATTAAGCGTAAAAAAGGACTTAGAATCTAGGTTATTAAGATTCTAAGTCCTTTTATTTATTTTTAGCAATTAGCTATGAACTTGCAAAATAATTTATAATTAACTCTACTCTTCTACAATTACATTTTCTTGTGAATTTTGAGTTTGTTGATTTAATTTGAATTTTTTATTTTTAATATGACCAACAGTAAGTACTGGTATTATTACAACGAAAATACCAATTATACCAGTATATCCGTATCCAATCTTAACTATGTTTGTAAGACCGAAAAGAGATATAGCCATAGATAGAATCATACAGCATAGAGAAAGAACTCCTCTTCTAACTGTTATGTTTGCTGGAACTTTAATAATATTTTCAAATCTTGCAATTGCACCGAATACACATCCTATACCAGTAGATATAAATGCAAGTAAAAGTACAATTGAGTACAATACTATAAGCCATCCTTTACCTATTTGCTTACAAATATAAAGAATAGGAAGAGTTTCTCCAGAAGTCCCTGGAAGCCATGCAAATAACATCATACAACTCAGTACGATCATTACACTGTTTAATACAAACCCTATTATAGTTGTTAAATTGATTTCCTTATCTGTTTTAAGAGGTTGACAGACACTTACAACTATTGACCACACTATAGCTTGGAATCCAGCATATTGAAGGCCTGACCATAAGGCCTCCCAAACTGATGAAGTTGCATATCCAGTTGTTGCTAATTGAGTAAAATTATCAGCATTTGCAGATATTCCTATATAACATATTAGAGTAAGACAAACGACTATTATGACAGTCATAAATGAAGAGGCACTTCTAATTAGGTTAGCACCAAATATTGTTAGTATAAATAATACTAATCCTGTTGCCACTACTCCAAGATTGTAGCTAAGTCCAAATTCAGCAAATAATGCAGCTGCCCCAGCGATAGAACCTCCTGTAGCAAGTAAAACTATTATTAAATAACAAATTTCAAATACGATAGGTAATACCTTATCATATGGTTCATAAAGTTTTTTAGCTATTGTTCTGTAGTCATAAGCTTGGTGATTTTTAGCCATAATCATTGTTTCCCTATAAACTAAAGCTATAATACCGATAATTAGGATTGGTATCCAGAATGTGTACCATCCATCTTCAACAAAGAAATTCATTGTCTGATTACCTGTAGCAAAGCCTCCCCCGACGTGAGCGGCAAACCAAACTGAAGCAACACCCAAAATTCCCTTAAAGTTAGGTTTAGAATTTAATGGATCTAAGTTATTGCTTTTCATCTTAAACATCTCCTTTGGTATAATTGTATTCACGTTTGTTGTTATTATAACAACAAATGTTTGTGTGAATTTTTTAGAATTGTATATTTGAAAGTTCTTGAAATCAAATAAGCAGGATAGTTGAATGGGTTGAGAAATATATGAATGCAAGAATTCCTGCAATATAAGTATTTGATAAAGATTTCCGATTTCCTTCTACAAAAAATTTAAAATTATTTTTGATTACTATTTATTCAAATAGACTTAATTAGCATTTTATATTGTTAACAAGCTGATTAACAACAGTTATAAAGGATAAATAAGATGGCGAATTTATATGGTTTTGACTCGGAAATTTATTATAAAAAAATATAGATGTTTAAGCTTGAAGTAATAAATAAAGAGAATTAACAAATATTATTTAAAAATAATTAAGAAGGCTATAGTATATATATCTTAGACCTATAGCCCTAAATTTTAATGGTATTTACTTTTAATATCCAAAATATTCTCCAATGTATAATGGCCCATACTTTGATATAATCCAATTTTCTAAAGATGTTTGAGTTGATGATTCGATTGGAGGGTTATTTATAGTGTACATAGTCTGATTTTTTTTGATATCATTAGGTTGTTTATATGAAGCAATTGATACTGACATATTTAAAGCATTTATAGGATATCCATGTTTTAATACAGCTAATCTTAAAGATCCAATAGGTGTACAAAATAAATACAATAATGTAGCTAAAAATAACATAATAGAAATACTATATTTTAAAAATTTTTTCAAAGCTGTCTCCCTTTTTAAGTTTTATTCAATTCATATCTTATTGAAAATCAAGTTGTATCATTTAATTAAAACAGAGGTACAATTTTAAATGAATTTTACCATAGAGTTATTTATAATTTTTATATTTGGATTAATATATAGATATTTTGGAGTAAGATACTTATATTTCAATAATAAATTGATTATAAACATTACCATCTTCTACTATAGTTTTAAACAATACACCATTATTTAATTTTATAACCTTTTGGGAGCGTATATTTGTAGATTCACAATTTAATATAACTTGATTAATACCAAGTTGCTTTGCTAAAGGTAATGCCAATTCTAATATTTTATTACCATAGCCATTACCTCTATATCGTGGAGCTATATCATATCCGATATGACCATGTAAAGGAATTGCTTGATGTCTAATTCTAACTACACCTAAGACATTGTTATACTCATTTACCAGCCAAAAAGTTGATGAAGGAATATAACCTTTAGGTAAATCAAAGCCTTTAGCATTATTATTTAATTTAGTTACGTATTGTTCGAAATTATGTATTGCTACTTTATACATATTAAAATATTCTGAATCACCATTTGTTTTGTAGTCGTTTATATTTTCTAGAAAGCTATTCATATAAATCATATTTGGTGGTTTTAACTCTAAATTTTGTAGCATAGCATTACTCCTTTTTAAAATTAATGGTATGTTATTTTTGTTATGATATCAATTAATTTTTAAATAGGTATATAAAGTTTAAATTGAAGAATTAAAATCTAAAAAGTACTTACTATTTCAGTAAGTACTTTTTTATTAAATGATAGGCTTGTAAATCACTAATACCGTAATCTGTACCTTCAAGTAATAGCTTTTCAATTAGTTGATTTTCAGATAATGTATTATTATTTTTTATAATCATAGCAAGTTTTCCTTTATCTGATAAATAATCAAAATACAATGATATAGCTTTATCCATAATGGAATCATTACCTTGCACGTATTCTTTATGCAATAAGATTTTTTCATATAATGCTTGATAACTCCCAAGAGCGATATATGTTTTTTCTCGAACGATATTAAAACTTTCATCGTCAATTATAACTGTAAATACATTGCCTTTATAATTTTGAGTTTCTAGAAAGCAAAGAATAGTTAATAAATTCAATTGGCAGAATGTATCTGATCCGAACCATAAAATAATTTCTTCATATTGTTCTAATTCTTTTGTAAACTTAAAAAAAGCATGTGACTTTTTATAGTATTCTTCTATAGAAACATTAAGTTGAGATGCGCGATTTATACAAAATTCATTAGAAAATACATTTGATGTAGAATTTCCTACCATAATTGCTTCATTAAAAGGAATTCCTTTTGTACAAAATGTTCTTTCAAAGTATTTATTAAAAACCTCTCCATTTGTTATATTTGCTATTTTCATAGTATATATTTTACCTTCCAAAAATTAAATATTAAAAATTAATCATCTAAATTATACCATAGTGTTATATAATCTAGATTTTTCTATTTCTTAACTTTATAATCTCAGATACTAGTTTTCCAGAAATAAGTACTAAAATTAAAGCTATTAGTATATTAGCTATTAAAATGCCTTTAAAAACCGTTATATTGAATAGCATTAGAATTGGTATAAGTGAGCTTAATATTATAAACTTTTTATTTTGCATTCCATTCACCCCTTATGAATTTAATATGTTTAAAGTTATTTTAACATTTAAGATATAAATGATTCCGAATCAGGAATAAAATAGCTTTAATTTGGAGTGAAATATTAAAATGTAATTTATAGACTATAATTATTCAAACCATTCAGAAGGTGATTGATTGAAATAATGAGCATCAAATTCTACTATTTTATAATCTTGTATACCATAAGTTTTAAAAGGTTCATTTGATAAATACTCATTCAATCTTTCAATAGACTCTGATTTCATAACAAATAGACCTCCACTCATATCTGATTTAAGTGCAGACATTAAGATCAATCCTTTGTCCATTGCTTTTTGAGTGTAATCCATATGCTCTTTCATAATAGTATCATCAATTTTATTTGGATTTTTTAGTATTCCTTCAACCATAAAATATTTCATTTTTTATCCTCCTAATTAAGTTGTATTATATATAAATAAACGTGATTATTACTAGTTTCAATTTAAATAATAAATACCCTTATGCTTATCAAATAAACAATAGGTAATACTTAATTAGGATTTCTGATTGGAATTAAAGGATAATATCTAAAATAAATAAATTTCTAATATTATATGTATAAAAAAGACCAGTTATAAAACAGGAATTCTCCTAAAATAGCTAATGAAAGGTACATAACGGCTTCATTTTTAGATATAGACTTTTTACTTATATATACGCTAAATTTATTTTGATTATCTATATTAGATATAGACACAAATATAGGTAACTTAATTATGTATTTAAATAATTTAGTTACACATAACCATATTAAATATCCAAAAACAGCTCCCAATGAGTTCATCATTAAATCATCAATATCTGAAACCCTATGATTAAATAGTTGACAAAATTCAATTGCTAACGAAAAACATAGTCCAACGCAAAACACTTTACTAAGATTCCTAAACTTACTCCAAATAAAAGGAAGTAAAAAACCTAGAGGCATAAACATTATAATATTTAAGATATATGTAGTAGCCCCTGATGAACTAAATGGAACTAAGTTTATTTCTTCTATTCGGACTATATTTCCAAACTGACCTATATCCCATATACTTCCTATTCCGGCTACGATAATTGCTAAAGAAACATAAAGTAAGAAAACATAAACTTTTATTAAATGTGGTATTAAGTTTACTTTATCTTTAATTTTTCTAGATTTTATAGTAATTATTTGATATATAAAACAAGGTATTATCACACAAAGAAGTGGGTAAATCATATACATAACTTTAAAACTTCTCCCTTCAAAATTAAATTTGTTAACTAATATAAATACTAACATTATTTTAGGATTATAAATCTTAAGATTTTCTTAAATTTATATATGAATAAGAAGAATGTAGAAAAAATTTCAGATGAACCATTAAGATATATAAGTAGGTCTTACAATGATTTTACAGAGTATATGGAATCCGATGGATATACAGTGGAGCAGATGGGTAGAGGATTTGATTTGAAAAAAGGTAATTATAGAAACTTAGTTGTTGCTGAAGGGTTTATGGGAATATATGAAATCTTTATTGAGTGAAAAAGGATTGCTATTATATTAATTTATAATAGCAATCTTTTTTTATGTAAACAACTAGTGTACTGTGTTTTCTAACTTACTCTTAATATCAGTTATGTCATCTGAAAGACGAGTCAGTATATCTAATTTACATGTCATAGTTTCTATTATCTCTTGATATTTTTCTTCTCTTTGTTCTTGTAGGATATCTCTTTTTTCTTGAGCTTTTAGTATGTAAAGTATCAATACAAATGAAAGCAAAGCCCAAGAACCTTCTTTACCAACGACATTGATAATTTCACTGATCAATATAAATCACTACCTTTCATAAAATATCTGTTTTGCATGCTATGAATTTTGAATTTTTATTTTTAGAGATTCAAAATCTCTTTTAAAAAATTTTCTATCATTACAAATGATGTTTGGTTCCTCCCCATCTTCAAATTCTTCAATTAAAATAGTATCAAATATATCTAGCATCTCCTCTATATACCCTAATATAATTAGTTTTTCATAAGTAGAAAGTTGTTTCATTGAACCCCTCCAAAATTAGATTCTATAGCAATATTATATAGAACATATGTTCGATTTTCAACCTATTTTATAAAAAAAAGTGATTGCACTTTTGTATTAAATATTAAGTTTTAGATTTTTAAGTATTAAATATAATTATGTAAATAACTAAATTTAGAGATATATATTAATATTTAAATTGATTGATATAATAAACATATGATAAAATTTACTTATTAAAGTGATAACACTATTTGAAAATAAATTAAAAGACGTATTTAAATTTACACTATATTTAAAAATTGATTTTAGGAGGTAAAAATGGCAGTAAGTAAAGCGAATACAAGAACTATGGTAACTGTAAGTATGGATTTAAAAAAAGAGCTTGATTTAAAGGCAGAACGAGATGGAGATAATCTAAATACAGTTATTGTTAAAGCAGTTTATGAGTATCTGAAAAAAGATCCTTTAGTAGAAAAAACAGTTTTAAAAGATACTAAACACAAGTTAGAAAGAATAGAATACCTAAAACTAAAGAAGGAACAGTTATAGGTATTGATTATAATAGAGATAAAACAACACCCAAGTCTAAATTTTAGAGTTGGGTTTTATTTTATAAAATTCAATATATATGTTAATTATCAATATAAAATTTTTTATTAGATCGATATTCTTTTGCAAGTAAAAATGGTAAGAATACTATGGAATACAATAAAATCCCATACGAAAGAGCTTTTAGTGTATAAATTTTACCATATGAATTACCAATTATAGGCGCAATTGAATTATTTAATAAATGTATTAGCATAGGAGCCCAGAGGTTTTCGGTTTTCATGTAAGTATATCCTAAAAATACTCCGAGGGTAGTACAGGCAACTATATGTGTAATAACACAGTAAATTGGGCTTTCAGGGCTATACAAAGTAATACAAAGCGGTAAGTGCCAAATACCCCATATAGGGCCTAATATTAACACTCCTAATCTTTTTCCATAAAGAACTTGTAAGCGAGGCTGTAAGAAATATCTCCATCCGAACTCCTCTCCAAAAAATAGGTTACATCCAAAGACTACGTTTAGACCTACTATAAATAAAACTTTCATAATGGAATCAAAAATATTTATATGGTTAATTTGCATAGATTCTAATTGTGAGAAATTGCTAATTGTAGTTATGATCAAAGAAAGCAATATTACAAACATAACTTTTTTTAAGCTTTTATTAAAGCATAAATTTAGAATTTCAAAATCAGATGAATTCATGAAAATGCTAGTTATAAGATAACAAGATACTAGAACATCTACTAAAAAAGATATCCTTAGGTTGTTTATAAACAAAGATTCAATTATACATAAAAGTATCTTTGTAATTGTGGCAATAGAAAAGATATTAAAAAATCTATATATTGACGAGGGAAAAGCATAATAAGAACTTCTATTTAAAACTGTAATTGCTGAAAATGCGGGAATGTACATAAATAATCCTGCAAAGCTTGATAAAAATGAAATGATGTTTGGTTTTGCAGCGCGAATAAATATGAAAATAGATATAAAAGTAATTAAGCTAAAGTTAATTATCAAGAAGTCCCTTACTTCTTTTTTTATAACCTTAATATCAATACACATTTTAATCCCCCAAGTTTTAAAATTTTATGATAAAAGTATAGCACAGTTTAAATGGAAAAAAATCACAATAAATATATAAAATTCGCTTCGCTCATGTCGCTCAAATTTCATGTCGTCAACGTCCACTCGGTAAACTCGTGTCCCGTTACTCAAAATGTTATCTATAAATAATAGTTAAATATAGTTTCTTTAAGCGTAAAAAATACCTCCATAACTAAATTTATAGTTTGGAGGCATTTTTAATCGGTATTTTATTAAAAGTCTAAAATTTTATTTAGGTTTTAATAATACAATTAATTTGATAAAAAATCAAATTAATTATTTATTTTTTTATTAACGTATGACTTCTACTAACTTATATATAAATGTTAATGATGTATATTTAGATATTTAATAAGTGCTATTAAACATTTAAATTAAAACATATTAGAAACAGATGTTATAATATATTTGTACCTAACATGTATATATACATGTTAGAATCTCTTAATTAACACTCCTCTTCATAAGGGGGTTGTCATCATTTATCATATACATATAGCTACAGAACGCAATAAATATATTGATTAAAGAAATTGATGTATTTATTGCGTTCATATTTTTTATGATTAATAATTTTATAGGTTGTATTTATGGCTAATAGGAGGTTCTACAAATCCTAATAATGCCAAAAGAATACTTCTAAAAACTTTAGATATATTTGATAATCCCAATGTAAACTTTGGACTATCAAAAATGTTAAAAACTTTTAAAGTTTTTAATGCATACTTGTTTACACTAGCCTGATTTTCTGAATAATTTAACATATATAACCCTCCTGAGCTTAAACTTTAAGATTAATTTATTATAGACTACCATAAATCATAACTTTTAATTTAAAAATGGACTGAAATCTATAAATTAGGGACTAAAATATAACTATCCTCAAAAAAATATATAGAATATTAACTATCAAAAATGTAAGATTTAGTTAAGCTTTACGTCAGGCTATTTTAAAGTTGTACATGTATAATAGACTTATCAAATAAAGATAAGAAAGAGGAGGAGTTATACATGACAATACTATTAGGAAGTTTAATAATAGCTCCATTTATACTAGCAGTAGGAGCTGCATTATTAAGTGATGAGTTAGAAGTTTCAAATCAACAATAAGTTTTTATATAGATAAATATGTTGTTAATTAGCTATATAACAACATACTTAAAATAAAAAGAGTATCTATTGAAAGTGAACAATTTCAATAGATACTCTTTTTTAAAATTGCATTACTAATTTTATTTTAACCCAATACACCTTACTAAATGCTATTCATTGATTAATCTTTCTTACCTAATATATATGCACCAGCACCCATTACTAGTGCTCCACCTGCTATGTTTCCTAATGTAACTACAAATAAATTATATATTGCGCCCATAAGAGTAGCTCCTTTGATAGCACTTGAAAATAAAGCTACTCCAAATATAGTCATATTAGCTACACTATGTTCAAACCCACTAGTTATGAAAGCAAATAAACACATAAATATTATTATTAACTTTGCAGTATCATCATTTGTTCTAAATGAGCACATTACAGCCACGCATACTAGTATGTTACAAAGCACTCCTCTAAAGAAAAGGTCCATAAATGGAAGTGATGCTTTAGCTAAGGATGTTGTAGCGAAAAACTCCATTACAGCTCCTTTATTAACAAGTCCTGCACCTACAAATAATCCAGCAACCAAAAGAGATCCAATCAAATTACCTACAAAGCTGTAAGCCCATACTCTAAGTAAGTCTTTGGTACTAGTCCCTTTGTTTAACGTACCAGCTGTCATTACCATGTTGTTGCCTGTAAATAGTTCACTACCAGTCATTACAACTAAACTTAATGCTATGGCGAATGATACACCCATCATAATTTTTGTCATAGGGGAATTAGTTGATGTTAAAAGTCCACCTATTGTAAAAATTAATAATATTCCTATTCCAACATAAAGTCCCGCAAAAGCTGATGATACAATGTATTTTAATCTACTACTATTTAATAAATTAACTTTGTTTTTAGCAGCGACTGTCAGTTTTTCAAGTGTTTCGTTATGCATAATTACCCCCTAGTTTAAGTTAATATTTGATTCCGCTCCAGTAAATATTTTCATTTAATTTTACTATATCATCTAAATTTACACCTTCTAATGCCCACTTTTTAAATTCCATAAATCCTGTTCTATCAACTATATATCCTATATGCTCTTTTCCTCCTGGAGCATCTTTAGATATATATTGCTCTACATATTTATAAGTATTAAGTATTATTTTTATTATAGATTCTTCATCTGCCCATAATAAAAAATCTTCCGCTAGTCTTGGGTTTTTCTTACCTGTTCTACCCATGATTGCTAGTCTGTAGTATTTCTTTTCATCTCTAGTCCATGCTGAAGTAGGACAGTTTAAAGTACACTCTCCACATCCTATGCATTTATCGTGATCTCTTACGATTTTATAGTTTTCCATTTTTAAAGCTTTAGTGGATAGTTTTTCACATTTTTTAACACAAGCTCCACATGATATACATCGCTCTTTTTCATATAAGGGACGTGTCATACCTATTATTCCAAAGTCATGGGTTCTTGCCTTTATACAGTCATTTGGACAGCCAGTTAGCGCTACCTTAAAATGTAAATCGTTTGGATAGATAGCTTTTTCTATTCTCTTTGCAAAGTTTGTTGTGTGATATTGAGCTTTTGGACAGACTTTGTTTCCTATACATGCAGATATATTTCTAGTACCTGCGGCTGGATACCCTCCTTCTTTTTCTGCCTGATTTATATCCATTTTTTCAATTACTGGTTGTATAAGTTTGTTTACTGCTTCCATATCTTCCATCTTTATACCAAGTATTTCAAAACCTTGTCTAGTGGTAATATGTATTTCGCCATTTCCATACTCTGTAGCTATCTTAGAAACTATCATCAAACTTTCTGGATCTATACTTCCACCTGGTATTCTCACTCTAAGAGAAGTTTCATATTTAGTTTTAGTTATTCTAAAAGCATTTTTCATTACTTTCTTAGTTTTTAGATCTCTTATCATAGTTATACCTCCTAATCTATTAAATTCTTTGCGTAAGAATAATCAAATACAGGTCCATCTATACAAATATAAGTATCATCCATTTTACAGTGTCCACATTTACCTACACCACAGCACATTTTTCTTTCGTAAGATACCCATATGTTGTGCTCGGATAGATTTCTTTTTAAAAACTCTGCCACTGTAAATTTCATCATCATAGGAGGTCCAACAACTACTGCAGACATGTTATTTATATCATCTATTTTCAACTCTGGAATATACTTTGTCACTAATCCTATATTTCCATCATAATCATTATCAGCATTATCTACTGTTACTAATATGTCTAGTTTTTCGCTCCATTTATTTAAATCATCTTTGAATAATATATCTTGAGGACTTTTAAATCCAACTATTAACTTAAAGCTTGTACATCTATCAGGATTGTTGTAAAAATGCTCTACGATGCCTCGTACAGGAGCTAGACCACTTCCTCCTGCTACAATAACAATTTCTCTTCCTTCGTATAAACTTACATCAAATCCATTTCCATAAGGGCCTCTTATAAAAAAGCTATCTCCAACTGTAAAATTAAATAATTCACTAGTTACCTTACCTACATTTCTTATAGTAAAATCTATATAATCTTTTCCGTATCCTGATACTGATATTGGACTTTCTCCGAATTTAGGAATTGAAATTTCATAAAACTTTCCTGGCAAGACTCCTTCAGTTTTACTAGAAACTCTAAACGTCCATTCTATATCTGTATGTTTAATTATATCTATAATTTTTGAATTAACTGGTATGTATGGATTCATTTACTTTACCTCCTCATTGATATCTACTATGCCTTTTATTTTTTCTACGCATTGTGAAAAAGATATATATTGTGGACATGCATCATCGCATCTTCCACATCCTACGCACATTTTGTATCCGAATCTTTTATCAAAGTCGTATATCTTATGCATCACTTTAAATCTCATTCTTTCACCTTGTTTTTTTCTAAAAGAATGACCACCTGCCATATCTGTGTATCCATCTACCTGACAAGACGCCCATACTCTTCTTCTTTCTCCTACATTTTCATTTTCTTTGTAGTATATATCTTGCATAGTAAAGCAAGTACAAGTTGGACAGACAAAATTACATCGTCCACATCCTATACATCTAGAATCATAATCATTCCACATTTCATGTTTTGAGAGTTCTAGAGAATTTATATTTTTAGGTAATTCTAAAGAGATAAGGTTTTCCTTAACGTAGTTAACTTCAAACTCAGTATCTTCCCCTCTAAATACATTTAGATCAGCATCTTTTATATCTAAGTAAACTTCATCATTATCTAAATTTAATGCCATTGAGTAATTATCAGTTTTGTTAGACTCCATACTTACACAAAAACAATTTCTAAAACTTTCTTTACATCCAATTAAAACAAACTTTACTTTCTCTCTTAATCTTTCATAAAAATAATCTTTTTCAATACCGTTATTAAGGTAAATCTCATCTAATCTTTTTATTCCATTTATATCACAAGCTCTTAAAAATATAATCAATTTTTTATCATCTATATAACTAGCTTTATATTCTTTTTCTGTAAAATAAAATAATGTTTGAGTTATAGGCAGTATAACTTCTTTTGGTGAAAAGTTAGATTTTTTATTAAACTCTATATCCTCTATACTACTTATTTCCTCATATTTAGTTAAATCTGTATCAGAGTAAACGCCTTTAAAAGGGGTCGTTACAGGTGCAAAAATTTTATATTCCGATTTCAATAATTTAAGACCTTTGTCGAAGTTTTCTCTATTCAATTTTATCTTCATAATCTCTCCTCCTATATTTTATTAAAGATATAGTAGCATAGGATTTTTTACATGTCTGTGATATATATAACAATATTGATATCTTTTTATCTAATTAATAAAAAAATACACATAACACTAATTAAAATGTTATGTGTATTTTCTATTAATTACCTTTAAAGTATTTAGATAAACCCTCTTTTTTTACATAAATATTTTTATTCACTATTTTAACTAATCCATAGTCTTGCAATTGTTTCATTGTTCTTGATAAGCTTTCCCTTTTGCACCCAAGCATTTCGGCTATATATGTAATACTTATGTTTGCCTTAATAAGAGTCCATTCTCCCTGTTCTGCTCCAAATTCTTTTCCCATTCTATATAGTTTTGCTGCAAGTTTTTTATCTATATTTAGAGAAGAAGAGTTTTTTAGTTGTCTGTACAACCTTCTATTAATATTTTGAGTATGGATTAATATATTTTTCATTAAATTAAAGTCATTTTCCATTATTTTTATGAATTCAGACGCAGGGCACTTCAATATAGTTGACTTTTCAAATACTTCACAAGCAAAAATAGTGTTTTTCTCTTGATCTAAGGAAAGATCATTTATTACATCACCGTTTTTAAATATGAATATTACTTTTCTCTCACCATTTTCATTTATTTTGTATATAGATACTTTTCCTTTTTCTATAAAATACAAATTATCAATAAATTCTTTTTCTAAGAATAAGGTTTCTCTTCTTTGTGCTTGAAAACTTGTCATTATCTTCTCTAACTGTTCTTTACTTTCTGGTTTTATATTATCAAATATTGATATGCTATTTATTTTCATCATATTTTACAAATCCTTATATACTTAATTTTTATTGAATTTCAATCTTTACAATTTATTTTACTACATCAAAAATATATTAACCATTGTATTTGTTTGTTTTATGAAAAAAGATCACTCAAATGGCAATAAGAGTGACCTTTTTATATATAATTAGATTATTACTAACGATATTAATTAGATTTTGATAATGCTAAAGCTTTTTCCCCAGAGAAGCCATATAAATTATAAATTCATCTTCTCCATCCAAATCTAGCATATCATCAATGATATTTTGATCATAAATTCCAATAGCACAAGTACCACAATTAAGAGATTCTGATGCTATATAAAGATTTTGACAAACATGACCAATATCTATAAGTATTTTTTTATGAGCAGTTATACTAAATCTATGCTCACTTCTATAGGGAATACAACTCCAAGCGAAAACAACAGCACTTTTAGATACAAAATCTTGTACAAAAGGTTGATTTGGAGTAGCCTTATTTATTTCATCAGTTATATTATTTAAGTTTTTTATAAATAAAAGTTTATGCTCTAATGGTAAGTATCTATAAATTCCAGGATTTAAATCATTAACATTATTGATTATTAAATATGTCTCAAAAGGATGAGTACATCCAGCAGAAGGTACTGTCCTTAATGCACTGAAATTATTTTTTACACTCTGTATACCTTGAGTAGCCCAAAGTAGATATGAAAGCTCATCTAAAGTTATTTTTTTATTACTATATTTACGAATGCTTCTTCTATCTTGTATGCAGTCTAATACATTAGATTTGACTAAAATACTTTTATTTATAGATGGTAAATCTATTAATTCAGAATTTTTATCATATTCTTTTTGAAAAGGTAAGGGTAAAATACCTTTTTGTTTATCAGTTCTTATTTGTTTTAATATTTCGAAGTCAGCTTTAAAAAATTCACGATTTCTTTTAATTTTATCCATAGGTGTCCCCTTACTAACATCTATATATTTATATATTAAAATTAATGTTTTATAATTATATAGATTGTAAATTAAGTTTTTATTTGTTCTTGAATTTTTATGATTAGAACAATAAAAATTATACCTAAAATTTATCAAATACACTGTAACATATGTTACACTTTAAAATTTATATTTAAATTAAATAGGTTATTCAAATATATGCTTTTTCTACTTTACCTATATAACCATAGCTCAAAAAATGTACTTATTTTAAATTATATATACCTTTAGCATATATATGTAAGTTCAAATAATCTAAAGTAAATTAAATTATTTATCGAAATAAACATACAGTTACTTTATTTTTTAACTATTTTTTTATTATTTTCTTAATCTTTTGAACTATTTATGCAATTATTAAATTTAATTTTAATTAATTTATTCCAATTTTTGGTTATATAAGCTTAAATTTTACGATTTGCAAGCGCGTAATTTAATTATAATACAGAAACCGTAGTTTGATTAATATATATTTTGATGATATCATGAACGTGGCTTAAAAAAGATAAGGACAATTGCGTAGAAATGGGGGTAAAGCAACATGAACAATTTAGAACTTAAAGATTCTTTAAATTATTTTATTGATCAATACTTTAAAGGACTTGAATCGTTAGAATCTAATGAAGTAGTAAAAGTAGCTGATTCTAATCAAATAAATAAACTTAGAAACATAAATATACCTAGTCAGGGGAGACAGGTACAAGAAGTTATGGAAGAAATGATGAAAGAGGTTTATGAGTATGGAGCAAGAGTAAACCATCCAAGATTTTTTGGATTTATACCTGGGCCAGCAGATTTGAATTCTTGGATCGGAGATGTTATGTCAAGTGCTTATAACTTGCATGCAGGATGCTGGATGACAACATCAGCTGCTAGTTTCATTGAAAAAACATTAATTAAATGGCTATCTGAAAAAGCTGGATATAACACAGAACAATCGAGTGGACTATTTGTTTCAGGAGGATCTATGGCAAATCTTACAGCAATGGTAGCTGCAAGAGATAACAAACTTTCATTTGATAAATTACATTTAGGAACTGCTTATGTATCTGATCAAACTCATAGTTCAATTAAAAAGGCACTTAAAATATCAGGAATATCTCCTAAGAATATCAGAAAAATACCTTCAGATTCAAATTATAGAATGAAGATAGATGAACTAGAAAAAGCAATAAGAAATGATATAACAAACGGGTTACATCCTTTTGTTGTTATAGCTAGTGCGGGAACTACAAATACTGGAAGTATTGATCCAATACCAGAAATATCTGATATATGTTCAAAATATGGTTTATGGATGCATGTTGATGGAGCTTATGGAGCATCGATATTATTATCTGAAAACTATAATCATCTATTAAAAGGAATAGAAAATGCTGACAGTTTAAGTTGGGATGCACATAAATGGTTATTCCAAACATATAGTTGTGCAATGGTTCTTGTAAAAGACAAAAATGATTTAGCAAGAAGTTTTAGTGAAAATCCAGAGTATTTAAGAGACTTAGATATAAATGACGATGAAATAAACTATGGAAACGTAGGTATTGAATTAACAAGACCGACTAGGGGGCTTAAACTTTGGTTTACATTACAAACTCTAGGAACTAGTGAAATGAGCAGAAGAATTGAATATGGTATTCATCTTGCAGAATATATTAAGAATACATTATTAGGATTTGAGAATTGGGAAATAATATCTGATCCTAAATTAGCAATTATCAATTTTAGATATGCTCCATCTGGAATGTCTGAACAAGATATAGATACACTTAATAATAATATTTCACATTTAGCACTTCAAGAAAACTATGCAGGAATATTTACAACAGTTTTAAATGGTAAAGTTGTTTTAAGAATGTGTGCTATTAATCATGAAACAACAGAAAATGATATAAAACAAACAATAAGCAAACTAGATGAATTTGCAAAACACTTATTAACTAATAACTTTAGTTTAAGTGCTGTATAATATAAAAAAATGAGTAAACCCTTAAATATAGGGATTTACTCATTTTTGTTTAAATTTCAAGTGTATAAAAACTCATTATGATATTTGCGCACATCTGTTTTTTATACTTACTCTTATATCTTCAATTCTTCTTTTATTTACATTCTCAATTAAAAATGTAAAATTGTCTAATTCAATTTCTCGACCTTCTTCTGGAAAATCACCTAACAATGTAAGTATATATCCATTTAAAGTGTCATAGTCACCTTGCTCTATATCTATATCAAATTTATTGTTAAATTCACTTATTGTCAAATATCCTTTTACAATAAAATTACTAGCATCAATTTGTGTTATAGTAGATTTAGTTTTATCGTATTCATCCTCAATATCTCCCATAATTTCTTCAATTAAATCTTCCATAGTTACTAGACCTTCTATTCCACCATATTCATCAATTAATAATGCTAAGTGGACTTTTTTATCCTTTAGAAGTTTAAATAATTCATTTGTTCTAATAGACTTTGAAACAAAATATGGGTCATGAAGCATTGTTTTTAAATTTATATTTTTAAATCCAACCTTCTTAGCTTTTACTAATAAGTCTTTTACATATAATATCCCGAGTATATTATCCTTATTATCTTCATATACAGGTATTCTAGAATATCCTGATGCGATTACTCCTTCTAGTATTTCATCCAAATCATCGTCTATGTCTACCGCAAACATATCATGTCTAGATGTCATAATTTCCTTAGCAGTCTTATCATTAAATTCAAATATGCTATATATCATCTGTTTTTCTTCATTTTCAATACATCCATCTTCTTGAGATTGTGATATTAAAGTTCTAATTTCTTCTTCAGAAACTCTTTCTTCAATATCCATATCATTATTTCTTGTTATTTTTAAAACCAGACTAGTTGAAAATGATAAAAGTTTTATAAATGGTTTTGCAATTTTAGATATAATGTAAATTGATTTTACTGAAAATAAAGATATCTTCTCCGCTTTTTTCAAAGCAATTCTTTTAGGTACTAATTCTCCAAATACTAATGTAAAATATGAAAGTATTATTGTTACTAAAAACATACATAATTCATTAGAATAAGGTATACTAAGTGGAGCTAATATCTTTGAAAGGTGCGTAGATATTCCTGTAGCAGCAGATGCACTTGAGAAAAATCCAGCTAAAGTTATTCCAATTTGAATAGTTGATAAGAAATTGCTTGGGTCTTCCATAAGCCTTTCAAGCAATTGAGCTTTCTTGTTTCCACTTGCACTTAATTGTTTTATTTTTGATTTATTTACAGAAACTATAGCCATTTCTGCTGATGCGAAAAACGCGTTAATAGCAGTAAGTACTACTATTAAAATTATTTGAGGCATAAAGGCCCCGGGGTCTGAATCTAAATTATTCATTTCTTCCTCCTTAAAATAATAAATAAAAAACCATCAGAAACATTTTTAAAAATTAATTAATATATTCCTGAAGATATTGCTAATAATCCTATTTTGTAAATAAAGTTTAAAATAGAAATTTATTAAATAGCATTTAGTAATTTTTTATTTAAAGTACATTATAATCTATGAATTAACTTTTATCAATATTTATATATAATATTAATATTCTAATTAAATTAAAAAGTTGCAAAATATATAAATACCCCTTAACTACGTTCATTAATAGCTAAAGGGTACTTAATTATTTATCAGATAAATTTTTAATCGATAATTTGTTTATTCTTTTTCTATTGCATTTTAATATAGTAAATTCATAGTTTTTATAAGTAAACTTATCATTAACTTTAGGGTAAGAATCCAGCTGAGTATATGCCCAACCCCCAATAGTATCTATATGCTCATCTTCAATATCTATATATAAAAACTCAGTTATATCTTCAATAAGAACCTTTCCATCTACTATATAACTATTATCTTCACACTTAATAATAGCATCTTCTTCCTCATCAAACTCATCTTGAATTTCCCCAACAATTTCTTCTAAAATATCTTCTATCGTTACTAAACCAGCAGTTCCTCCATACTCGTCAATAACTAAAGCAACTTGTACTTTATCTTTTTTAAATATTTTAAGAAGGTCACTTATTAGCATTGACTCTGGGACAAGTTTAATTTCCCTAATAATATGTCTTATATCTTGATTATTGCCCTCAATTTTTTGTTTGTATAAATCTTTGATATGGATAAATCCAATAACATTATCCTTATTTTCTTTACATACAGGATATCTAGTGAGCTGTTCTTCGAACGTATAGGCTATTATATCATCAAAAGAATCTTCTATAAAAATATTTGTAATATCAGTTCGTGGTACCATTATCTCTTTTACTGTTTTATCAGAAAAATCGAATATATTATCTACAAGAGTTAATTCAGTTTTATCAACTAAGCCATGATTATAGCTTTCTTCAACTAAAAGTTTTATTTCTTCATCAGTATGAACTGATTCATGCTCATCAACTTGAGAAAGCCCGAATACCTTTAATATCCAGTTTGTACTATGATTGAATATCCACATAACAGGATATGTTAACTTGTAAAAAAATATAAGTGGAAAAGCTGTACTTAATGCTATTTTTTCAGGACTTATAATCGCTAGCGATTTAGGAACCAATTCTCCAAATACAATATGACATCCAGTTATAATTGAAAAAGCAATAATAAAAGCAATTGAATGTTCTATACTTGAAGGTAAATTAAATAGATTAAATATTGGCATTAACAGACGTAAAATAGCCGGCTCTCCTACCCATCCTAGTCCCAACGATGCTAAAGTTATTCCAAGCTGACAGGCAGATAAGTATGAATTTAAATCTTTAACAACTATTAAAGTACGCTTAGCACGCTTATTACCTTGAATTATTAATGTTTCTATCCTAGATTTTCTAACCTTTACCATAGCAAATTCTGTAGCAACAAAAAATCCATTTAAAAAGACAAGAAAAAATACTAAAAGTATATTTATAAAAATAATCATATTTATATTATTCACCTCTCAAATTATTAAAAATACGCATTATTATATAACATATTATTAGCATTTTACGATTAAATAAAAGCTAAATTATCAAATGTTATAATTTTATACTTATTTCCAATATTTATAAACAATCTAAATTTTAATATTAATTCATACATTTGGATTATTTAAACTTATTTTCATATAGTTTATTTAAAAGCCTTAAGGGTATAAGTTCAAAGTACATATAAATACCAATTTTTTACATGTGCTAATTTGAAATGAAAGGAGTGCTAAATGAGCACACATTTATCTACTAACATTAGAGTAGCAATTGAAAAGGATAATCCATCGATTTGTAGAGATGAAGAAAAATGTATCAAGTGTGGTATGTGTAAAGATATCTGTACAGACTATATAGGTGTTAATGGACATTATTTCTTAAAAAATACAAACGATACGGCTGTTTGTATTAACTGTGGTCAATGTGCAAATGTATGTCCTACATCAAGTATTACAGAGGTTCTTGACTATAAAAAAGTTAAGTCTGAAATGCAAAATGAAGATAAAATAGTAATATTTACAACATCACCAGCGGTTAGAGTTTCTCTTGGTGAAGAATTTAATATGGTGGATGGTAGCTTTGTTGAAGGAAAAATGGTATCACTACTTAGAAAACTCGGTGCAAATTATGTTCTTGATACTAACTTTGCAGCTGATTTAACAATAGTTGAAGAAGCAAGTGAGCTGATAGAGCGTATAAAGACTAATAATAAGCCATTACCTCAATTTACAAGTTGTTGTCCTTCATGGGTAAAATATGCAGAAACATTTCACCCAGATATACTTGATAATATTTCAACTTCCAAAAGCCCTATTGGAATGCAAGGCCCTACAATAAAAACATACTTTGCAAAAAAAATGGGAATTGATCCAGCAAAGATTGTAAATGTAGCCTTAACTCCATGTACTGCTAAAAAGTTTGAAATCAAAAGAGATGAAATGAATGCATCTGGAAGATTTCATGATTTAGAAGAAATGCGTGATATGGATTATGTTATAACTACACGAGAATTAGCTACTTGGGCTAAAGAAAACAATATTGAGTTTAATTCTTTAGAGGATAGCCCTTATGATGAGTTAATGGGAGAATCATCTGGAGCAGGCGTTATATTTGCGAATACAGGTGGCGTTATGGAGGCTGCGCTTAGAACGGCATACAAATATATCACCAATGAAAATCCACCAAATCTATTTTATAACTTAGAAACAATAAGAGGTATGGATGGAGTTCGTGAAGCAACTTTAAAAATAGGAGAGCTGGAAGTAAATATAGCTGTTATTTATGGAACTAAAAATGCATCTAAATTCATTAAGAGAATGAAAAACGGAAAAAAACAATATCACTTTATTGAGGTTATGACTTGCCCTGGAGGATGTATTGGGGGTGGCGGACAGCCTAAAGACACTCAATTTAAAGGAGATGAACTTAGAAAAAAACGTATAAGTGGACTTTATAAAAGAGACTCGAGTATGGAAGTTAGATTGAGTCATGAAAATGAAGAAATAAAAGCTCTTTATAAAGAATTTTATGGCAAGCCTTTAAGTAAGCTTGCAGAAGAAATGTTACATACAATTTATTTTGATAGAAGTGAAGACTTAGGAGGTAAAGAAATGAGTACATCAGTTAAATATCGTTGTTCAGTTTGTGGTTATATACATGAAGGAGAGTTACCAGAAGGGTTTATATGCCCTGTATGCAAAAATCCGGCATCAGTATTTGTTAAGCTAGAAGATCAAGCAGAAAAATCAAGCGAAACAACTAATAAATATAAAGGAACAAAAACAGAAAAGAATTTAATGGAAGCATTATCAGGAGAATCAATAGCAAGAAATAAATATACATTCTTTGCAGATGTTGCTAAAAATGAAGGTTATGAACAAATCAATCAAATTTTCTTGAAAACAGCTGGAAACGAAAGAGAACATTCTAAATTATGGTTTAAAGAACTAGGATATTTAGGGGATACTGACCAAAACTTACTTCATGCTGCTGAAGGTGAGAATTATGAGTGGACAGATATGTATGCTAGATTTGCTAGAGATGCAGAAAAAGAAGGTTTCTTTGACTTAGCTGAAAAATTTATAGAAGTTGGTAAAATAGAAAAATCTCATGAAGATAGATATCGTAAACTTTTAAATAATATAGAAATGAAAGCTGTATTTGAAAAATCAGAAGAAACTATGTGGGAATGTATAAATTGTGGACACTTAGTAATGGGTAAAAAAGCTCCCGATGTTTGTCCTGTATGTATGTACTCTCAAGGATTCTTTGAAGTTAGAGCAGAAAATTATTAAAATTATCTTATAAAGTAATAATAGTGTTGAATAAGAAAGGTTTATTCATTAGTTTTATTATTTTAAGGTCATAAAAAAGGTATGTATCAAATAGATACATACCTTTTTTTATTCTAATTATCAATAGATACACCGATGTCATCCTTGTTAGGTCTATATACTTTTGCAAATAAAAATGGTAAATATAATACAGACTCAAATAAAATAGCTATTAAAAGATCGTTTAATGTAATTATTGTATCTAGGCCACCACCATTTGAAAGTGCAATTAAGTTTCCGATTAAATGAATTAACATTGGGGTCCACAGATTTTCTGTTTTCATATAAGCATAACCTAAAAATACTCCAAGTGTTGTACAGAATAATACATGACTTATAATACAATAAAGCGGCGTTTGAGGACTGTAAAGAGTCATACAAAGAGGTAAGTGCCAAACACCCCATATAGGTCCTAGTATTATTACTCCTAATCTTTTCCCGTATATCTTTTGAAGTCTAGGTTGTAGGAAGTATCTCCACCCAAACTCTTCTCCAAAAAACAAGCTGATACCCAATATTATATTCATAACAATCCCAACTGAAATTTGTAGTAATGCATCAATAAAATTCGCTACACTAAAGTGCATATGTATAAGGTCAGGACTACATCCAACTGTAAATATAACTAGATATATACCTATACAGAACAATACCTTTTTAAAGTTTTTATTTAGTGATAAATTGAAAATTTCAAAGTCAGAATAATTTACAAATACACTATATAAAATATACAAAGATACAATTGGATCTATTAAAGAAGATATAATAACATTCTTTATAAAAAAAGGCTCAAGTATAGAAAAAATAACTCTTAATATTGTCGCTATTATAAAGAAATTAAAGAACTTGTTTACAACATCACCAAATTCATAATAAGAACTCTTTTTAAGCACTACCATTACTGAAAAAGCTGGAATATACATAAATGTTATAGCAAAGTTATATAAAAAATCATCACTATTTGGTTTAGAAAAGCTAATAAATACAAATATAGCTAGAAACGTAATCAATCCAAAATTAATTAATAAGAAGTCTCTTACTTCTTGTTTTGTAACTCTAATATCATTACACATTTTAACCCCTCCAAAAACTAAAAATTCAACTTATTTTATATTTTTAAGTTAGTATTAATTTTATAAAAGTTATTTAACAATAACTTTCCATATTTATTGTTTACTTATTGTAAAATATTACCATAAGTGTTTACATGACTAAATATCATTTATATCCTTGTAATTATTTGTCTTAATTTTTGGTCGGAAATCGAATTAAAATAAGAAATTAAGTCGAAAAACAAAACTTAAACTTTATATAATTAATTAGTTAAATGTATGCTAAAATTAATATGGAAAATAATGTAATTAATTTGAATAAAAGGAGAAATATGAATGAAAGTACAAAATGTAAATATGATGCAATACAAAAATGTATATACTAAAGAATCAGACATATTCAAATTTGAATATGATGAGCAAAAGGCAGATAAATCAAAATCTAAAGATTATAATTATAATAAGAACATTGCAGGTCAAGTAAAAGAAAAGTCAGAAACTAAGGAAGATTCAAATGATAATCAAGATAAAGTAACATCTGAAATAGTTGTAAACCCAAGTGGTATGAGAACTTTGCTAATGTTAAAAAATTCAAAGATATTTAGTTCAGTAAATCTAGGTATGTCAAATGAAGTATCTAATAAAAGTTTAACTGAGCAATTTAATTTACATTCAGAACTAAGTAAATAAGATATAGTATAAATTATTTTAAGTAAAAGAGTATCTATGAAACATCCATGAACTTACGCATTCTTTTGTTAAAACTAATAGAAAAAATGTTAAAGTAATTGCTCCAACTAAATACGCTAGGAATTTAGGCGTTACTTTATGTGAAAATGAGATTTATATGAAAGGGGATATAGATACTATTTAATAAAGTAAAAAGTGAAACTTTTTAAACATTTGTAGTATCTATGTAATTGTATATATAAATTAGGGGGAGAATTTGTGAATAAAAGAAAAAAAAGAATTAAAATTATTGTAATTACATCTTCACTATCTTTAGTTCTTATCGGAGGATTATTGATTTTTAATGCTGAGGGTTCACCTCAAGTGAAAGATACATTTAGTAGTATAGCTAGTCACTTTGGATTAGATTCTGATTTAAATGAGTATAAAAAAGCGATAAATAAGCCTATAACAAATAATGGCTATACAATAACTCTAAATAAAGTTATTCTGGATAAAAACGAGCTAACGATATCTTCTACTGTAAAATCTGATAATGGTGGATTTAATGGATATCCAGAGATGTTAGAGTCAGTATTTATAAATGGAACTCGTATAAACTCAGATTCTAATGGTAACTCTGAAATGCTTAATGACTCTACTATGAATAAAGTCACTACTTACTTTTTAGACAAAGAATTAAGTGGAGAGGTTAATGTTAGAGTTGAATATCCAGGTATACAAATGTTAGACGATACAGGTTCTGAGACAATAAAGGGTGACTGGAGTTTTAACTTTAATACTAATGCTGATGCTTTAGTTAAGGATACATTGACTATAAATTTAAATAAAAAGTTTAAATTAGAAGATGGAAAAACAATTAAGCTAAGTAAATATATTAGTAATAGCTTAGGCACAAAAATTGAATTTAGTTTACCTACTGATGGAACAGAGTATCTTATGAAACTTGCTGGAAATGATAATCTTGGAAATAAAGTTGAGTTTTATTGTGACTATAGTAATAATGGAAAAGGAATTTTTAAACTTGATAATTCCCATAAAAATATAAAAAAAGATTCTAGTAAATTAAACCTTTCTTTATACGCATCAGATTCTTCTAATAATAAGTGGAAGAAAGTTGGGTCGGACTTTGATATTGATTTAAAGTAATATTAAAAATAAAGCCTCTAGATTAAACTAAATATTTAAATCTAGAGGCTTTATATAAATTATGTTAATTAGCTACTTAACAAATTATCTATACATATTTATAAAACAAATGATTATAAATAATAAAATTTAAATTAAATCTTTAAAATATTGTTATTCACCTTAATAACATAGTTAAAGTAGCTTATATTTACTAGTTTATTTTTAATTCATTTATATTTACCCATCCTTTTTTCTCAGCTATTAACTTAATAGGAAAAGAATTTATAGCATTATTATACTTAACTCTATATATTTTGTTAAAATCTTTAGATTGCTTATCAATTGAGTATTCATTCTCTATAATTGAATCCATTGATATTGCAAGCGACCTATCTTTTTTTGCATATTCATCAGTTTCATACAATGAAATTAAATTCTCTATGTTTTGATCTAACTGATTGTAAATTGTAATTGTTTTATTTACTAAATTAGCATCTTCATATTTACTTCCATCCTTATCTAATTCTTTTCTTTCTAGTTTTTCAATTTCATTAAGTTCCTCTATAATGGCTTGAGTCTGGATTTGTAAGTTTTTATACTCAGTCATATTCTTTTCTGCTTCCATTATTAAACTTTTTCTATCTTTATTTATATCGTGCATTCCAATTATAAATGAACCTGCATCTACCATATCGTTTAAATTATTATTTATTTTCCCCCACATTAAATTACCTGCTATGAAAATCGCAACTCCTACACCTATTATCAGTTGTACTTTTTTATTTTTAAAATTTAGTCTCATTTTAATATTCTCCTTAATTAATTATATTTTTTATCCTTGAATAGCTTTTATTGGATCTAGTTTAGATGCTTTAGTTGCTGGAATAGCTCCAAATACAATCCCAACAAGAATGGATACTCCTATAGCTTTTACATATATTTTTATACTTGCTTGCGCTTCCATCCCAAAGTATGCACCAACTTCTCCTGCAGCTATAGTTCCAATTATAATTCCTACAATTCCTCCTAATACAGTTATAGCTATTGTTTCAATTAAAAATTGTATTAATATATCTTTTGGTTGTGCGCCTATAGCTCTTCTTATTCCTATCTCTCTTTGTCTTTCTGATACAGACATATACATTATATTCATTATTCCTATACCACCAATTATTAAAGATACATTGGATAGTATATTTGTAAATCTATTTATCTGGTCCTGAAAAAATCTTATCTCATAACTTTCTTCGTTACCCCCTGTAAGTCCGTACTCTCCTATTTCCCCCAACTCATCTTTTTTGACCTCTTGCAATTTTTCTACAACATTAAAATTAGTTTCATCTATGTCATATCCATTCGCCACTAATATTTCAATGCTAGTTATGCTACTTCCAAAGCTATTTTTATTTCCTAGTTCTTCTAAAGCTTTTTCTGGAACATAGCATACAGGTTGTCTATAATATTCTTCGGGGTTATCATTAGAACTTGTTTCTTTTGATTTAATAATACCTACTACTTCAAAATACTCATCTTCTATTTCTACAAATTCTCCAATTACATTTTTAGGACTTAGGTCAAATAACTGGTAGGCTAAATTCTCTTCTATAATTACTGTTTTACGATCTAAGTCATCAAGTGAAAATCTCCTTCCGAAATCAACATTTAATTTAGTTTTTTTACCTACAGGTTTAAACTCCGCAGCATATTCACCTATAGATGTATACATCATTCCTCCAGTTATAACTCCACCTATATTTTCTCCATACTTAGGTGTTGCACGTTCTATACCAGGCATAGATTTAATCATATCTACATCTCCATTTGAGAATGCTTCTAAAAATGATGCATCTAAATTGCTTTCATAATTTGGATTGAAATTTATAGTTGATGTTCTAAATTTAGGATTCATAGCTGCGATTTTACTTTGTTTTTCAATTCCTTCTCCTACACTAGAAACTACTACTACAGATGTTATTCCTAGTACTATCCACACCATAGCTACTGCTACACGTAGTTTATTACTTTTTATATTATCTAAAGCATTTTTTATAATTACCATAATTAATCCTCCTCAACTACGACACCATCCTTTAATTTTATTATTTTAGTTGCGTATTTTATAAGGTCTGGGTCATGAGTAACCATTATGATTGTTTTTCCTTTTTTATTTAATCCCTTTAAAATATCCATGATATCTTTGCTTGTATCACTATCTAGAGCACCTGTCGGCTCATCTGCAAATATTATATCGGGGTCATTTACAAGTGCACGAGCTATAGTTACTCTCTGCTGTTGTCCCCCTGAGAGTTCTAATGGTTTTTGATTTATTTTATCTAAAATACCTACTATATTTAACTTTTCTTTTATTATCAGTTCTCTTTCTTCTTTAGAGTAACTATTACTATATACCATTGGAAGTTCTACGTTTTTATATATATTTAAATTTGTAATAAGGTTAAATTGTTGGAATACAAATCCTATATTATTATTTCTAAATTTAGACCGTTCTTTTTCATTTAAGTTTGTAACATCATTATCTTTAAATATATATTTTCCATCACTAAACCTATCTAAAAAACCTAATATATTTAGTAAGGTTGTTTTTCCACTCCCAGATTTGCCCATTATCATTACAAACTCTCCACTTTTTATCTCTAGATTAATAGATTTTAAAACGTGAAATTTCTCCTTACCCACTGGATAATATTTTTGTATATCTTTAAGTTCTATTAAAGTTTCTTTCAAATAATTCACCTCAATCTCTTTATTGTATAGCTCCAAATCTATCTATATAAACTGCTTGACCATCTTCTATTTTCTTACCTATTAAAGACTTTATGATTACGTCATTTTCTTCAAGTCCTTTTGATATAAATGCAAACTCCCCATTTTCACTACTGACAGTAACCTCTCTTTTATGAGCTTTATTATCTACAATTTTATATACGTAACTTTTATTACCATCTATTTCTAATGCTCCATAAGGAACTTTTTTGTCATCTGTACCATATGAAACCACTATTTGAGCATTAAGTCCACTTTTTAAATTTTTTTGATTATCTAATTTAATATTTAATCCATACTTTGTCATATTTGAATCAGATCCAAAACTTTGTTCTCCATCATTACCTTCATATGGTCTGTTAGAAATATATGAAATAGCCCCATAGTACTTTTCTTTATTTGCTATAGTTGTAACTTCAGCATTTTGATGAACTTTTATTTTATATGAATCTCTTTCGTTAACTTGAGCTTTTACATAAAATTCTGTGCTTTCTATTATTGCTACATAGGAACTTTCTTCTCCACTTATTTCATCATTTATATATACTTTTCCATTAAAAGGTGCATACACTGTTGAGTATGCAGTTTTCTTTAATTCTTTTATATTGTTATTCATCTCTCCTATTTCCAAATTTATCCTTTCTTTACTCTCATCATCAATTAAAGAAGTTAATTCTCTTTTCTTTGTTGATATTTGTGACTCTAAAGATTTTATCTCTTTTAACTGTTCTTGATTTTTACAAGTGAATATAGGTGTTCCCTTTTCAACATACTGTTCATTATTTACTTGTATCTTATCTAACTTACCATGCTCTGGAGATATAAATAGTTTTTCTGACTTTGTTGGAACCACTTTTCCATTCATAAATATTTTTTCTTTTCCAGATACATCATACATTTCAACTGTACTTTGCATTATTTTTTGTTCTTTCAAATGATTGCTATAAGAAATAGCTATTACTGTACCACCTATAGTTATTACAAGTGTAACTATTGATAGAACTATTTTTTGCTTTTTATTTAAAATTGGCCTTTTCATATTGTTTTTTATGCTCCTTTATCTGTATGATTGCTTAATGTTTTAGTATAATTTTTTATGTTTTATAACTACATATATTAATTCGAATCCAATTTATATGTTTCTATCATTTTTTCTAAAATTTTTTTAAAATATATAAATAAGATTTAATTAAAGCAAAATTAAAGGATGCAAATAAACTTTCATAAGTTTATCTACATCCTTTATATAATTATTTTATTTATTTAAATCTATTGTAATTTCTGAGCCAAGTTTCTTATATTTTGTAACATAATCATTATTTTCTTTTTCTAAGTATGATAAATACGGAGTAACTTTTAGATATTTAGCGTCTCTATTAAATGTATACTCATCTTTATTAAATCTATATTCATACAATGTTTTTTCTTTTCTTACATCAGCTAAGTGTTGTGTAAATTCAACTTTATTACCTAAATTATCTCTACCCTTTAATGCAATAACTCCATTTTCTACTTCACTTTTCATATGTGTATGGTTTGTCATACTTAAATTTATTGTCTGATTTAATATGTTTCCTCTATAACTTATTATATCCATAGTAGACCCTGTATCTAATTTTATCTTTTTATTTAATTCTATATGCTTAGTATCTTTATTAAGCTTATCACCATTAACCTTAAATTTAAAACTCCATGGTCCTATTATTCGCTTAAAATAATTTTCATCATCTGTTTTAGTTATAGCTGCATCCATTATTCTTAATTTAACATTTATATCACCCTTGTATTCTTCTGGTAATTCATATCCTAAAACAAACTCTTCCTTATTTTTATCTACTCTACCGTGATATCCTTTTATACTTCCATTTATACGTTTCCCATTTATATATAATTTTTCTGAAACTAAGTCTAGTTGCTCATTTGAAGCAAGTTTTTTGTCATATTCTCTACTCATATATATAATCAACTCTCTACCGTCTAATATAGCATCATTTATTTTTACAGTTAATTTTCTTTTAGTAACGGATTGTTGTATATTAGTTGAATACTCATTTATTTGATTATCCACTCCTAAAGATATTTTTATAATTTCAGCAATATCTTCTAATGCACTTTGTGCATATAGTCCTATTCTAGTTTGAGATATCAAAGCTATTGATATAATAGCTATTGATGCTACTGATACATATTTTCTATAACTTTTCTTTGATGAATTATTATTTTTTATAGATTTTCTAAATTTATTTTTTACTTTTTGCTTTTCTAAGTCATTAAAATCTTCTTTTTCGTATTCATTTAAGTCTACATCTATATCATTAAACATATCATATATATTTTTCATAATTAGCTTATCTACCTTTCTTTGGATTTAAATAAATCTCGTATCTTGCGCTTTCCTCTGGACACCCTATTGTAAATTACATCCTTATTAATTCCTGTATCATGACTTATAGTGTCCATGTCCTCTTCTTTTACGTAAAGTCTTAAAAATAATTCTCTATCCTTTTCTTTAAGATGACTTAACATTGCTTCTGTTTCTTCACTAATTTCATTTTTAATAACTTCTCTATGCGAACTATCATCTAAAGCTATATTAAGCTCGTCTATATCTTCATTCTCTAGATCTTTTAAATACTTTCTTTTATAATCTATAGATTTGTATTTAGCTATTGCTGCTAACCAATTTTTAAAAGAACATTTGTTTTTGTCAAATCTATCTATATTATTCCATACACCTAGCAAAATATCGTTTATACACTCATCGTGATATGATTCTAAGTTATACATACTTTTTTTCACTATGGATTTTATAACCCATCCATAATTATCAATTGCATATTCTAGTGCCCGTTCATCTTTTTGCTTAAGCTTTAGAATAAAATTTTCTTCTGTAATTTTCATTCATCTTCCTCCGATATCGTAACTTGAAATTCTATTCTCATATATTATTTCGTTTCAAGATCATCTTATCTATCAAAAACATACTTTTTTATAGTAATTTTTAAAAATTAATTTGTAAACTATTACTTATAAAATATATATTTTTAAGATGCTTGCCTGAAAATCATAGTTTATTTAAATGTAACTTAACTTAGCTGATAATCATAAAATAGATATGGAATGCAGTTAAAATTTATTTGAATTTAGAAAGGAGTTTTTTAACATGAGTAATAATTATAACTCTAACGGAAATGATAATTATTGTAACTGCGATTATAATGATTATTGGCTTTTTTGTAACCTTATTAATAAATTAAAAGGACCACCAGGTCCGCAAGGTGATATTGGTCCACAGGGACCTCAAGGGCCTCAAGGTAATGTAGGTCCAGAAGGGCCTCCAGGTCCTGGAGTGTTAGGAGGTGCTGGAGCTCCTGCATCTTGTAATCCAGGAGAAACCTACTATGTTGATTTTTCAACTGGATATGTATATTTGAAAAATCAAACTCCACCCCCACCAACTCCAAGAAATTTACCTACTCCAGGAACGTTTACTGTTGTAAGCACTGTCTTGGAATTAGAAAATGCAATTTCTGCACAAAAGCCAGCTATAAAGCTTGCATCAGGTAATTATATTCTCAATGATAATATAACAATTTCATATCCTTTATATTTACAAGGATCTGTAGATTCAAATGGAGCTCCAACTTCAATAATAACATATAGCCCTATAGCTCCATATGAGCCTATAATCGTGATAGGAAGTAGTAATGTAGTGATTGATAGTATATCATTTATTGAATCACCGGGATTAACACCTGTTCCTGCTAACTATCCATCACTTATATACTCAAGCGGTATATCATTTAATTCGATTTATATAAATAATTGTATATTTGATTATTTAGAAAATGCAATTGAGCTAAATACCGGTGAGTTCCAAGTTACAAAATGTACATTTAATTACAATAGAAATTCTACTAATACAAGGTATTGCTTATTTTTACACAATTTATCAGGTACTTGTATTACAGATAGCAATACTATTTATGGAATAGAAGGAGATAGACGACAAGGATTTATAAGAATAGATAACCTTAATGGAGCAACTCTTACTGGAACTCTTTTAATAAGCAATACAGCTCAACCAGAACAATTAGTTCCACCGCTTAATCCAACAGACCCAAGTACTATATACACATCATCATTTAGAGAATTAATTTTATTTAATCTACTAAATGGAAGTGGGTTACAACTGTATGTAAATAACAATACATTAAATGCAGATAATACTTCTCCAGTGTTGTTACCAAACCTTCAAAGTAGTCCTGGCTTAAGCAATTTTGCATTCATCAGCGCTTGTAATAATACATTTACGAATAGTAAAAGAAAAGGATTTATAGGTCTTACAAACTCGGCACCAATTGCTAATGCATATGGTAATACAAATATATACATTGATGGAAATACTCCACAGTATACAACTGGATATACACCTCCTTGGTATCAGACTTGGACATCATTACAAGACCCTATTGTTGCTGGATATGAAGTAGCTATGATACAAAATAGACCTGATGTAAGGTTGTTTGAAACTTGCGTATCAAATGTAGATTGTTATTGGACTAGAACAGAATATCAATTCGATATGGTATAAGAATATAAACTATCTGTTTTCTGATACAAGTTAGCTATAAATTAAAGCGACCGAAATCATTTACTGATCTCAGTCGCTTTAATTTATTTAAAAGTTATTCTGATTTTCTCCTACCTTTTAGTTTATTCTTATTATTATATATATCTACGTTTTTCTTGCTTATTTCAACATCTTCAAGTAGTGGAGTAAGTAGATTTTCAAATAATTTAGACATAGTTATATTAGAGTCTATAACTACTGTTTTTAACTTGTCTACTATATCTTTATCTAAAGTAACTCCAACTTGTTCTTTAGATTTTTTCTTTTCTTTTTTAACTATATCATATATAGATAGTGAAGGTTTAGTTTCATTTACTTCATTAACAATAGTTGATTTTCTAGTTGTAGGAACTTCTTCATTTAATAAATTAATATCTATTTTAGGCATCTACAGCACATCCTTTTCTTTCAATTCTTTTATCATATTTTCAACTTCTTCTTTACTGAAATGAGTTTGTCCATTTTTCTTTAAATAATCACTTATACTTAATTTGCTTAATAATGCTTTTTCAACAAAAGTATTTCTTCTTATAAATGACTCTAGCATCATGTCTTTTAATTCTTCAAACTTTTGAAGATACTGATCGAATAAATCAGACACCTGTGTTCTTTGCTTTTCATATCCAACTAATACTGTAGCTTTTATATCATTATCTTCTTTTTCTAAATAGTACTTATCTCTAGTCCATAGTTCTTTAAATAATGCTGCCCCTCTTAAAGACGATATATTTTTATCCATTATAGGCACTATTATAGAGTCTGCTAAATAAAGTATGTTCTTAGCTGTTAAATTGTAACTAGGTGATAAGTCACAAATTATGTAATCATATTTTTCAAGTACATCAATATTTTGCATATACCATCTTGCAAGAACTTTTTCTCTAGCTGGTTGTAAGCTTATTTTTTCATCTAACATAGCTAGTCCTATATCAGAAGGTATTATGTCTATATTAGGATAATTTGGATTTGGACACTTAACAATTACCTCTTCTGCTCCTAATCCATCAACTATATCTATAGTTGTTTTGTCTTCATGGTTAACTTTATATACATATTGAGTTAAGTTTTCTTGTAAATCTAAGTCCCATAATAGTATCTTTGTATTTTTATCTTTTGCTAATTCATAGGCAGTTATTATAGACATAGAAGTCTTGTAAATACCGCCTTTTATATTAAAATAAGTTATTAACTTAGTTTGCATTAGTTTTCCTCCAAGATTTTTATAAGTTATACTTATATAATATCATAAATTAAACTATTTTGAAACAAAATTAAAACAGTAATAAAACTATAAATTAACTAAGTTAATTTATAGTTTTATTACTGTTTTAATTTAATCATTTACTATATAAACAATATTTTTCACTTTAAAACCTATACTTTTTAAAATCTACTTAAATAATTTAATTTTTATATTATTACCATGTATTTAGGCTGTTAAAAGATACTAATTTTCATTTTTTAAAATTTACAACATAAATTCTTATCTATAATTATAAGGACTTTTAAAAATTTCATATGTAAATTCTTATCTATCCATTGTTTTTCAACAAATTTTACGATATTATTAGAAATAAAAGTCAAATAAATCTCAATTTTTTTGACTGCAATTTTATGCATTTATTTTTGATTTTTATTATAAATAAGGAGGAGATTTATTAAAATGAGTAAAAACTTTATAGATATGATATTTAACTCTAAGGGTAGTAAAAACTCCTTATATACTATTATGAATCCTAGATTATTATATTATTCAGTTAAAACAAAAGATATCATCCTTTTAACTGATGGGTTATTTTTACTAGAATATAAAAACAAATGTATTTTCAAGTTATTTGATTTTAAAAATTATCTATCTTTAAATAAATCAACTTTTAGTAGCTATTATTTATATAGAGACTGTCAAAATCTATGCGGTGTAAAACATCCAAAGATTTTTTTAAAGGCCTTAGAAAGGCATTTAAAAGGTCGGTTAAAAAACAATATTTTTAGGAGATTAATAGTTAGAATATGAAAAAAGTAGTAGGGTATCTTAGAATATCTACAGCATCACAAATTGACAACACATCTATAGAAATGCAGCGTGAAAAGATAGAGCTTTATTGTAAATTAAATAACATAGAATTAGTAAACACTTATGTTGATGAAGGTTGGTCCGCAAAAGACTCAGACAGACCATCATATAATAAAATGATTGAATTTGTATCAGATAGAGAAAATAGTATAGATACAATTATAGTCTACAAAGCAGATAGAATTCATAGGAGTCTTAAAAACCTAATGATCATGGTTGATTACCTTCAAGAAATAGGAGTAGGATTTATATCACTTACTGAGCAATTTAACACTAACACTGCTCAAGGATTGCTGTTTCTTCAAATGATTGGTAGTTTCTCTGAGTTTGAACGAAAGCTAATATCTGAAAGAACTCACTCTGGTAGAGTTGCTAAAGGAAAGAAAAATCTATTTCCTGGTGGTAGAGTACCACTTGGATATAAACTTGTTGAAAATGATATATTGCTAGTCAAACAGGATGAGGCAATAATAGTAAAAGATATATTCAAGCTTAGAAGTAAAGGGATTTCATATGAAAGAATTGGGCATAAATACAATTTTACGAAACAAAGAGTAGCTTATATTCTTTCAAATCCTATTTATACAGGAACATATAAGTATGATGGAAAAATAGAAAAAAATAGAATTAACCTACAAGTCCCACCTATAATCAGTCGTTATATGTGGAATAAGGTTAATTCAAAAATCAGTTAGATATGTTTTTTATTGTCGAACATTTTTATAAACTTTTGTAAGCTTTATTCTTATATATCGCTTACAATTATATTATAGTTATATTACATATATCTTACAGGCATATTTTTAAGCACTTACAACAAGTAATCTCTGAAAATATACTTGTAAGCTCATTGTAATATTTATGTATTTTTTACGCTAACAGGACTTATGATTACTAAAAATCTGTAACTTATCTATAAAAATTAGTTATATCAATGCACTATACTTTGAGCGTAAAAAAGTTTTTGAGCAACGGACGTAGTCGTTGGCGACATGAGCAAAGCGAATTTTTATTAGGGGGGAATTAGTTTGACTAAGGACGAATTTAACAAATTGGGTATAGACAAGCAAATAGATTATTTAAATACAAACCTGACCGAAGGAATCTCATTGACGATATTATGCAAAAGCATTGGAATAGCAAGGAGTACAGTTGCTGGAAGAGCTCTAAAACAAGGGTATATATTTAATAAAGAAATTAACCAGTACGTCTTAAATAATAAAATTGATACCGGACGATCTTACAGTAAGCTTACAGTAAGCAATCCGCTTACATTCGAAAATAAAACTATATCAGAAATTGACAAACCTAACTTTTCAAACAATGATCTTAATAGTGTAAACCAAACTATCTCAACTAGCACTGCTAATCATAATGGACTTATTTTAAATTCATCTGACTCAGACAACCTTAGTTACTTACTTAAAAATATAGATATACTAAAAGAATTTATAGAGAGCAATAAAAATAAATCTACTAGCAATGAAGTATCTAGTTTAGAAGATATAGTAAACGATATTTATAAGTTTAAGCAAGAAAAAAGAAATTATAAAGTTAAAAGTTTAAGAATTGACGAAACTATCCTTAGTGAATTTGAATCCATAGCTAGTGAATTATCTAGTAAAGGTATAAATCAACAAGAGTTTTTGAACTATATATTAAAATCTTATATTGATTTTTATAAAAATTTTAATATATAAATTTATACAAAGAAAAAAAGACTTTAAGTATTTACTTTTAAAGTCTTTTTTTCTGTTATCGCAAAATATTTAGTTTTGGTTTTGGGGGGTAAATAAAATACCCATAGTAAATATGAATCTTTAAAGTATACAAAATTTAACTCAACTATTTTGGATATTTTATTTATGTTTTTATTTTAATATAAATATAATATAAAGTAAAATTGAAATATAAAATGAATATAATAAGATTAGATAATGATTACATTATAACTTGAAGTATCCCTTAAAACTAGATTTAAAGGATACTTCAAGTTAAGTATATTTATTAATAAGGATCAAATTTACTCACTAGTTGAGTTTCAAGAAATATTTTTCAAATCTAGAATAATAACTATTATATAAATCTAATTAGTTTCTAATAGTATTATTCATAAGATTAATTTAGAGTTAATTCATTTCTTAATTGTTATAAGAAGGAGAACTCATTTTTAACAGTCCTCCTTCTTATTATTAATTGTAAGCATACTGCTTACATATTTATTACTACCTGTAAGCCTTATTTTCACTTAATTTTAAGCTTATCTATATAAAGTTTTAATTATAACATAATTAAAACTAGTTTTTAACTAAGTTTTCTCTATTATTTTACTTTATTTAATTTGAATTTAAACTATATAATATTTGATTAATCACAAAATTAATATAAATTTTTAATTTGAATTATTACTTAAAGTATCTTCATAAAACTTTATACTAGCATCTTTTAAATCAGTATCTTTTGGGTTAAATTTATTATCTATTAAATAATTATAAAATTTTATATCATATGCATAAGTCGTATTTGTTTTTTTACGGTTATAATACTTATGCTCTAGGTATTTTGCAAAGCCATCAACTAAGTTTTCTTCACACCATCCTACCCAATCATAAGCGTCTTTTCCAAAGTTATTATAACTATCCAATAAAGCTTTATCTTTCTTTAATTCATTCGAAATTTTGATAAACTCCTTACTTCCAGTAAAGTTTCTAAATAGCTCATGTGAATATTCATGGAATGGTGCTACAAATAATTCCTCTTCATTTGTTGATGGTTGAATAGTAGATATATTATAATTTCCATTTTCAAATCCCATCGCTCCTATTGGTCGCAAATCATAATAAAATAATGCAGTATAATGATTTTTAAATTTTATTCCACTTTCATCTTCCATAAACTTAAATATATCTATATTTTCTTTTTTAAGGTATCTGTTAACTTTTTTTCTGTTTAATTCTATTTTGGAATTATTACTTTCTATAAATTCCTTTAAGTACTCTTTATAAAAATAATTATAGAATATATCTATATCTTCCTTTCTCATTTGACTTAATTCTAAGTTAGATTGATTATTAATTCTTTCTACTACTTCTTCAACGCTAGCATTATCATCCAAAGATATTGTTTCTGATACGTATTTCCAATCACCATAATTATCATATATCCTAATTAATCTGCGTTTCATCTCAGTATCCATAGTTGAATATATTTCTTTTAACCATTTATAATAATCCACCCCATACTCTCCACAATTTTTGTATAGATCTTCATTAAATTCATCAACATTTTTAAAGTTTGATCTATAAACGTCATAAGCTACTGTAACCAAAGAAACTTTTAACGTTACACCTCTAACTTCAACTTTGTTATCACTACTATCCTTATTAATTTGTGTGTAAGCTAAAATCAGCATCAATAACAATATAAAAAAACCTATTAGTAATTTTTTATACATCATCATCCCCCTACTTAAAAGTATTTTAATTTAATTATAGTTTTGATTCCTGTTAAAGTATATTAGATTTCACTATCTAAAATATTATTTATATAAATCTATTTTGATTATATATATTCCTTACAAAAAAAGAACTCATATTTATATGAGTTCTTTTTTATCTTATTATTTGTAATCATTATGCTTACAAGTTTTTTAATGGTTGTATTTATCTGCAATCCTTGATTTTACTATATATTGAAATTTAACTATATATCTTCATTAAAAAAACTAATTTTTATACTTGTTAATTTTATAAATTAACTAAGTTAAAACTAATTTATAATTTATTTATAACTTAATTTATTTAATGTTTTTAACCTACATTTCTAAATGCTAAAAAGTTCATATTTTAATCAATATTAATCTGCATATATAGTTATTTTTTTATCAACTTAATATATATATTTTTTCTGCACTTATAGATATGTATCATGTTGTTTATATATAAATAATATTTCCTGCACTAGCTTTTTCTAATCTATTGATTATAGAATTTCCTAATCCATGATTAATAGGAGCTTGTATGTAAATATGGTCAATATCTAATTGATCACATTCTCTAAGTAAGTCAAATATTTTTTGTGCTGCAGTATTTAATGTATTAAAACTTCCTAAACTATATGTGTAATTATAGTTGTTGAATTCATCTAAAAACTCTTCAAAGCAAAGTATAGCATTATCCTTATTTACATTTTCTTTAATCCACTTACAAGTATTTGCATACTCTCCTTCAACCAATGTTACAGGTACATCTGGAGCATAGTGTCTATACTTCATTCCTGGAGCCTTCGGTACTTCACTGTCTTCAACACTTAATATATCCTTTTTATATATAAGGTTATGAATTACATCACATATCTCATCTACACTTATAGCTCCTGGTCTTAAAAGTACAGGATCTGGAGTTGACATGTCTATTATTGTTGATTCTAAACCAATTGAACATGACCCCCCATCTAAAATACAAGGAATTTTTCCACTTAAATCATTAGTACAATGCTTTGCACTTGTAGTTGATGGTTTTCCTGATAAATTTGCAGATGGAGCAACTAACAGAGTTCCACTTTCTTTAATTACAGCTCTAGCTATTTCACTTTTAGGAAATCTAACTGCCACAGTATCCATTCCTGCTGTAACTATATCTGAAATACAATCTTTTTTATTAAAAATTAGTGTTACTGACCCTGGCCAAAAAGCATCAAATACTCTCTTCGCTTCTTCGGGTATATCTTTGCATATATCATAAACTTGTTCTAATTTATATATATGTACTAACAATGGATTATCTTGTGGTCTACCTTTTACTTGAAATACCTTTTTAATTGCATTTTCATTAAAAGCATCTGCCGCTAATCCATAAACTGTTTCTGTAGGAATTGCAACAACTTCACCTTTTCTTAGGTATTCTGCTCCTTTTTTTATATTTTCGTAATTCGAGTTCAAATCTTTAACTTCTAGTATTTCTGTTTCTATAGAATTTACTGTCATTTACAACTTGCCTCCTATTTTCTGCTATGTGTGCATTAAATTAATAATACTATTAATTATTATAGTACATATAAGGCTTCCAGGTTAGACTTATATAATAACAAATTAAGTTTTGTACGCTAAAATTCATTTTCATTTTCTTTAAAAAAACTATAATATGTTCTTACATTTTCTAATTCAGTCCATTTTTTAACTCTAACTGGATCTTCATCAAGATCATAGATTTTAGCACCTTTCATAGATAGCATAAATGAAGAGTGTGTTGATATTATAAATTGGCATTCAAAAAACCTTGCTGCATCTTCTATAAATTTAGATAATTCTATTTGCCTTTGTGGTGAAAGGCTATTTTCAGGCTCATCTAATATGTATAGTCCATTTTCACCTATATTTTCTAAAAAATACTTAAATGCGCTTTCTCCATTTGAGTATTCTCTGATATTGTCTCTTATACTATCTCTTATAAATTTGGATTGAGTTTTTTTCTTGGCTCTACTTATTCTTTTCATTTCATCATAGTCTTCTAAAGATGTCATTCTAAAACTAGAAAACTTAGCATCTATATATTCTTCAAATAGTTCTGATCTCTTTTCATCAATGCGTTCATTTATATTTCTAATATTTAGCATATAATCGAATACATCATCACTAGTTATAATCTTGCTATTTTCAGGTATTTCATTTGAAATTTCCATATAGCACATATTTACATAGTCCGTAAAAAAATTAGTTTTATTATAAATAGAATCTCTATCTAGATTTACTTTTTCTGCAATTACATTTAATGCTGTTGACTTTCCAGAGCCATTACCCCCATATAATATAGTAATTGGTTCAAAGTCAATTCTCTCAAATTCATTTTTAGATAATACTTTAAATGGATAAAAAGAGTCATAACAAGTTCTTTTTTCATTTAAAATAAACTTATATTCAGTGTCTTCATTAACAAATTCAAAAGCACTTATGTATATCATTTTTTATTTTCCTTTCGTACTCGATATAAAAACTATGTGTATAATATTTTATCATATTTCTTCAGTTATAATATTTATTTTAAACTATGTTAATCACTACCTAATCTAAAATAAATTAATAGTATAAGTTGTTTAATATTCTTAAGATAGTGTAAATTTTAAATAAGATCAAAAGAATTCAATATTTAATGAGTCCTTTTGATCTTATTTGACGTAAGCAATTTGCTTACAGATTCTTTATACTAAAAAAGTTATATTCATTTAGGTAATTTATATAATCTAATGCTTTGAGTTTTTTACAAGATTATTTAAGTATCTTATTTCTTTTATATAAATTCTCCTATTTATATAATACGTTACGATAGCAATTAAACTATATTGAATTAAAAAACTAATATAGTTTGTTAAATATCCTAATTCGTTTCCTAATACATATAAAATCGTTGACATGAATAAATTTTGAACAATTAATATTAGTTTATAATGATTTTCTCCATATTTACTCAATAGCTTTGGGTATAGTACTGTTGCTGAATATGAAAATAGAAAAGATATTCCTAGAATAGTTATCAACCAATTAGACATATTCCTATCAGATGTAACTATTCCATATATCATAAATATAATTAAACACTCTGATAATATAAGAAAAAATTTGGAGTTATAGGCTTTCATTGATTATATTCCTCCTCTATACTTTTTTTGAAGTCTTTAAAATAACTTCTATTTACTACTTGCTTATATTTATTACTTAGCATTACTTGAAACCTCATATTGGAATGGTAACTAATCTCCTCTATATGCTTAACATTTATTATTGTATTTTTATTTACTTTTATAAAATAACTTCTTCTTGATAGAATTTCCTCTAATCTTTTCATCGATATCTTTATAATTAATAATTTGTTTTCAATAGTTGTAAAACATACATCTCTTCCATAAGTTTCAAAATATATTATATCTTTATCCTTTACCTTTATTTCTTTATTTGTGTCTAAGTCCTTACCTATAATACTTGAATTATATGACATTAATAATCCTTTTATATAAATATAGTCATTTTCATTATCGTCAGTTGTTATTACATTTACATTAGTTTCATTTATCAAATTATCTTTAATATGATTTATTTTCATCTTTACCTCCTATCTCAATATAATTTAATTGTATGAATACTATTCCTTGCTGTCTACATACCTATCTTCTTGTTGCAAATATCAATACATTTTTTACAAAACTAGTTAGTGTATTTATAAACTTACATAAATATTACTTCCTGTAATATTTGATTTTGCTAAACTTTGCCTTTAATCAACTTAATAATTTCTATAATTTAACTTTATTTAAATATATTTTTAACATAAATAGAACTAATAAATAACTTTTTTATTTATTAGTTCTATTTATGTTAAAATACAATCTATTCACATTTGAACCTTAATATTTTTTATTATTTAATATATTAATCGCTTGATGAACTGCCCACTTTTGATGTTCTAAGTGTATATATTTACAACAATCTTGTATATCGACCCATAACAATTCATGCCCTTTTTCTTTAGGCTTTGATGTTATATCTATAAATTCAGCAAAGTAAAAATAGCCTATTCCATAAAAGTATCCTATACTATCAATATAATCATACTTTCCACCTTTGCAAATGAAATTTTTTACAACTACATCCATTCCAACTTCTTCTGAGCATTCCCTCTTAATACACTCTTCATGAGTTTCCCATTCTCAACTCTGCCTCCCAATAAGAAGTATCCTTTTTTAGTTTTTACAACTGCAACTTTATTCTCTTCATTTAATATTACTCCATATGCGCCTACTCTATCCCTATACTGTATATTCTGTATTTTTTCTCCAAACGATTTTTCTACCAACATTATTTGACCCCTCTTTTATCCTATTGTGTATATTTCTTGTAAGCATAATTCTTACAACTTGATTTCTAATTAGCTACTAATTGTAAGCTTTATTTTTACTATGTTTTAATTAAATTTATTTTATAAATTATCTTAGTTAAAACTTAGTTATATTGTAAACTTAAGTATTTCTAGTTAACAGGTAGTATATAATTATCTTCAATATCATTTTTAACTTTAATCATATAGGAGCAGTGTCCATTAGCTGTTTTAAACCCCAACTTATTATAAAAATCTTCTTTGTCAGGTGTCGCTAAATATATAGTCCTAACATACATCTCTGGTTGTTCTAATAAACTTTCAATTATATTACTCCCTATACCTTTACCTCTATATTTAGGGTGAACCAATACATCTATTATTGTAGCCCATCTTACTTCGTCACTTAAAGATCTAGCTATTCCTATCAAACTATTATTATCCCAGCAAGTTATAATACTTGAAGATTTTTTTATTATTTTTGCCCAATCCTCATACTTACTTGGTACTTTCCAGGTTGCATAGTTACAATAAAAGTCCTTTACTTTATCTACATCTAAATCTTTAGAATTACAAAATTTAATCAATATAATCCCCCCTTTAAAGCGCTAATTTGATTGTATCAGAACATGTATATCTACTTCAGTTCTAATTTATACCTTTTAAATACTAAAAAAGAGCAATAATTTTATTGCTCCATAATTAACTTAATTAATATATCTACATTATGATTCTTATTTTCAATTTCCATTTTTATTGTTTTTACATACTGGTACCCTAATGAATCCCAAAACCTTCTTCCATTAGTATTTTCTTTTAATACTCCTATTCTTAAGACATTAGCACCCTGACTTACAGCATATCTCTCTATTTCATCATGAACTGCTCTACCTAATTTTTTATTTCTCTCATTTGGTGAAATTAAAAGTAATCCTATCATCCAAGTTCCAACATCTGGGTAGTTCTTAAATATATCTACAATCCCAACTAATATTTCATCGTTATTGTATATTCCTAGCGTCAAAGAATCTTCTATAGTCTTTTTTTCATTATATTTAAAAATATCGTCTACATTTTCATCTGTAGCAATTCTCCCACTAGCCATTATATGATAGTCAGAGCATAAATCATATAACTGTTTTATTTCACTATGATTATCATTTGTTACAGTCTGAATTAAATACTCATTTTCCAATAAACTTTTTATCATTTTATCTCCCCCAAGCCAGAATTAGTAAATTTTAATATACAACCACATGATAATTAACTTAAATTTTATTGCTTTTATTACCTCTACTACAATAGTACTTTATATTTTCTTTATTATCATTATATTTTATAATAGGACTGTCACAGTATCTTTCACATTCCCAAGCATTACATATATAGTCTATTGATATCAAATTATACTCAAACTCATCATAATAATATAAATGTAGCCCTGATTTTTTTAAAACATACGATATTGGAAATATTTCTATGAAATTGCCTTCAATCTCTAATCTTACAAAAGATTTTTTATCTAAACATTTGTCTATTGCTTTGCATGTACTGCTATCAGTAATTACTTTATTTTCATCTAAATCTATTATTAATCTTTCCTCTAACTTGTCTAATATTTCAGTACATCTCTGTGAATCAACAAGTCTAAACTTATCTATAAGGTCTGATTTTTTTAAATTATCTACTATATTTTCAGAAATATATAATGATAATATTAAATCTTTATAATCACTATCCGTTAATATATATTTAGCTATAATGTAATGTTTGTCTATTTCTATTCCTCCACTCTTACCCCTATATGAGATTATGGGAATTCCAAGAGCTGATAATTTGTCTAAATCTCTTTGTATCGTTTTTGTTGAAACATTAAATATCTCAGATAATTCTTTTACAGTAGTTTTAGAGTTTATCTTTAATAAATAGAATAGTATTTCTAACAATCTCATAAAAATCTCCTTTAAGTCATCTATTTTTAAGCTAGTTATTTTTTAGCCATTGAATTGCACAGTATGCATGCATTGCAGCCCCTGTAACCATTATATCCTCATTGAATACAACTTTATTATTGTGCATTGGCAATCCGTATAATGGATTTTCTTGCTTTGTTCCTGCTCCTAACATAAAATACACACTTGGCACTTCATATGAATAAGATGCAAAATCTTCAGAACCCATACCTCCTACTTCAAATGAAACAACACCTTTTTCGCCAACTAAATCTTTTACATAAGATCCTAGTTCATTTGCTAAATCAGTATCGTTTGCTAATGGTGGAACTGAAGATAATTCTATTAGCTCAGCCTCTCCTCTAAACATATTTGCTGTTGATTTTACTATTTCATTCATCCTATCAAATATAAATCGCCCTAATTCTTTATCTAAACTTCTTATTGTACCTTCCATAACAACTT